>JAFSLR010000008.1 GCA_017448375.1 Synergistaceae bacterium
ATGTTCCGCAATGTTTTCCGCAAAAATTTTTCCCGTTCTCCCTGCTCCGAGTATCATTATGTCGGTCGAATAAATACCAAGCCCGAAAAGCAATCGCCTGAATACATATCTCGAAATCCCGCACAATGGCACAAATATTATTGCACCGAGAAGCACCGATGAACGCGGAAATTCTGATCTCTGAGAGTAAACATAGAGGACTTCAACAAGCATAATGAGGAATGATGACTTTATTACGGCTTTCATTTCATCCCAGAATAACCACGTCTTGAAGTTATACAACGAGTTGAAATAGAAAACCGCCAGGACTGTTCCGGCACAAAAAATCTTCATCTCGGAAGTAAGTCCGTAATCCGCATCTGCGCCAAACCATAACGAAATTGCAAGCGCAAAACTCTGAAAATGTATCAATATATCGATTGCTGACTGAATTATCGCAAGTACGATTCTGGTAAAATTTTTATGTTTTCTCATCGCGTCCGCTCACGCCTTTCATAAAATTTTTGCTAGTATAACATGAAATTTTCACAGGAGGATTTTTAATGAAGGAAGCAAACTTTTCACAGGACAGGAAATTTATCTTGATGACAACTCACCCCGTAAGCAAATTAGTCCTGCGTCTCGCTGTCCCCTCAATAATCACCATGATGATTACAGCAATTTACAACATGGCCGATACTTTCTACGTTGCCGGAATTGACGTTCAGTCCCCAGCTGCTGTCGGCGTAGTGTTCTCGTACATGGCATTCATTCAGGCAATAGCTTTCTTCTTCGGGCAGGGAAGCGCAAACTACATCTCACGGGCTCTTGGCGCAAGAAACCGTGAAGGCGCGCTCCTCATAGCGTCAACAGGATTCTTCACCGCACTTTTCACAGGAATATTCATCGCCGTAACAGGCTTCATCTTCATGGACGATATACTTCTCACATTAGGCTCAACTGAAACTATTCTCCCTTATGCACGGGCATATTTCAGGTATATATTAATCGGTACTCCGTTCATAATGTGTTCGTTCGTGATGAATAACCAAATGCGTTTTCAGGGCAATGCGTTTGTCTCAATGCTAGGCATTACAGCGGGCGCAATCCTCAACATCATTCTTGACCCTATATTCATTTTCATTCTTGAGATGGGAGTCGCCGGAGCGTCATTCGCAACAATGATCTCTCAGATTGTCAGCTTCACTCTTCTGTTACATCTCACAGGACGAAGAGACGGTATCCCCTTAAGCATTCGCAACTTCAAGCCGAAATTCTCGCACTACAAGGAGATTACAGCGGGCGGACTTCCTTCATTAGGCCGTCAGGGACTCGCAAGCATTTCACTGGCTTACATGAATCAGCTTGCAGGGTTCTACGGTGATACGGCTATTGCTGCGCTGTCGATAGTGTTTCGGGTTATGATGTTCGCTACGGCTATAGTGTTAGGGTTCGGGCAGGGTTTCCAGCCTGTATGCGGGTTCAATTTCGGCGCAAGGAAATTCGATCGGGTTCGGCGGGCTTTCTGGTTCAGCGCGGGCGTAACGGCGGTATACTGTGCTGCTTTGAGTGTTACGGGGTATATTTTTGCTGAGAATATTATCGCTTTGTTCCGGCCTGATGACTTGGAGCTTATTGCGTTGGGCGCAAGGGCTTTGCGTTACGAGTGCATTGTTTATTCAACGGTAAGTTTCGTAACAATATCGAACATGTATCTTCAGAACACTAGACGGACGATAAGAGCTAGCATTCTCGCGGCCTCAAGACAAGGTTTCATGCTGGCACTTGCGCTTTATTTCGGGAGGAAGTTTTTCGGGTTGACGGGGATTATTGCGGCTCAGCCCGTCGCTGATGCTCTGACGTGTCTTGTTGCTGTACCTTTTGCGTTCAGTGCTTTAAGGGAAGATAAATCCCCCCGGCCATGACAGCTAGGGGGTAATATCTCTTCTATATCTCGTTGACTGTGATTGATGTTATAGAGTTGTTACGGTCAAGCTGTACTGTAAGTCCCGTCTTGCCGCCCTCGTTGTAATTCATGTTTCGTCCGTTCTGGCTCGAAGGATACCCCATTATCTGAAGCAATGCCGTCTCACTCATTCCGGGCTTGAGACCGTTCTGTAATTCATGGCTGTTTGACGTTATACGAATGCGCGTAATCTCATTGCCTTTAAGCGTCGCCGTAAGTCCCGGCCATTCAGCACTCGAACTCGTACTTCTCGTAGGATTCCCAAAAGTATCGACAAGCTGGGACTTCGTGCTCCCAAATGACCTCAGCAGCGCGTTTGAATACCCCGAAGGCAATCCCGAACCTACAGGACGCAAATATTTCCCGTAAACCCAGCCTTCATTATTCCCCGTCCGAATGTTGTACCATATTCCCGAAAATTTTCCCGATGTTACGTTGAACGTTCCGAGAATTTCTACCCTGCTGTTCACATTGAGACGGGTTACACGCGCGGAGCTTGTTGTGTGGTCGGCACGGACGTTTACGCTGCTTCCCGTTATTACTCCGTTTCGGGGCTGACGTTCGGGCGTGAAATTGGGCAGTACGTTTTCCGTTACCGCTATTGCTGTTGCTGTTGACGGAGTCTCAGCGGGCTTCGTCCTCTCATCGGCTACAGGGTCGGGAGTCGTTACGGGCGGCAGTGTCGTCTCAGTCTCCGTGATAATCTCAGTCTTTGCGATTGGGGGAAGGTCTCCGGGCGGTAACTTCCTCAGCCCAAGAAGGAAATATAACGCTCCTCCTACAGCCGAAACTAGCACTAACATGCTAATGGCTTTCCGTCCGAATGAACGTGAACGCTTCTTCCCTTTCCGCGTAACTTTCGAGAAATCCTGATACCCTGACGCTACATCATTTGCTGAAGGCGTGCGCCTGTTCCCGCGAGTGCTCTCCATTGCGCGCCCGGGCTTAACCAATACCCTGTAATTATCCGCACGTGCATTAACCATATCATCACCATCATCCGTTTCAATATTCAACGCTCCGTTATCGGCGGGCGGTTGTTCCTGAATATCATTGTCGCTGTTGCCATTCTCTATAGGTATATCGCTCTCAAGAGGCGGCAAAAGCTGTTCGTTAAGCCTTGCGAGGTCAATATCACTTTCATTCCCTGAAAGCCTGAAGTTACCGTCATGGTTCAGTATCACAGAAAGTTTAGCACCGCATGTCGGGCAGAATCGGCTCTCACGTGAGACTATCGCTCCGCATTCGGGGCAGGATTTCGTCATTCTGTGAGCCCTTATCTTTGTGATTTCGGCGTTGAGCTGTGCTGCCTCGTTCGCTGAAACGTCATCGCTTAATGGGTCTTGAGGCTCTCTGTTTTCGGGGGGCAATGTGTCTTCCTGAGTGTCATTCTTCAAGATTGGCTGAGGGATTACTGGCTCGTAGTAGAAATCATCTTCAGGCGGAACTTCAGACGAAAGATTTTCATCATCATATTCATCATAATAATCCTGATTACTTTTCGGCTTGAGGAAGAAACAGAATAATCCCGCAAAGAAATATAATCCCCCGTATAGCCACGTATCACGCGAAGGAACACATAATCCCATTGCGACAAAAAGGAATAATGCTCCCCATTTGTGTTGGTTGAAAGCCATTATCCCGCCGATTAAAGCAAAGATTGCCGATATTACAGGAAGGCTCGCAAGCAACGTTGACGGTATCCCGAAAAGGGCAGCCTCATTCACTGACAATGACCCGAAGAGCATAAATACTCCGTGTATTATTGATGTGATTGATGCTCCGAGTGTCAGCGCAAGTATTATCCAGCTCATTTAATTTCACTCCTTCATGTTATGTTCTCATTATTATATATTACTGAGTGCTAAACTAATCCGGCAGAACGCAAAATCCTGTCCCGTAATCCCTCAGATAATCCATACTCGTATTCAGGCCACTGCACCGCTATACACGAGACATTATCATTCTCAAATTTCCGAAATCCCGAAAATAATCCCCGTGCATAATTCCCCAAACTGTCAAATATTATAGCCTTCTTCCTGTCGACACCTTCGGGAGTATCAATCCCCATGTAAGCGCAATCGGGAGGGAGTTTCTTTCCTTTTTTCCAGATTATTACGGGCACTGAAGGCGCATAATGTCGGTAATGTGTCCCGGGAGACCTCTTTGCTGTAACGTTGTCGGGGACTTCAAGTTTCATTCCGAGTTCCTTCTCTATGACTTCACGAGGCATTCCACCGGGCCTCAGCATTAATGGCTGTGAAGGGTCTGTCATGTCTATAACCGTTGACTCAATCCCTAGCGTTACGCTTCCACCGTCAACAATCATATCTATTTTACCGTTCATTTCCTTATATACCGTGTCCGCGTCCGTAGGGCTGGGCTTACCGCTTATGTTCGCGCTTGGGGCTGCCAAAGGATTGTCGCACATGTAGATTAACGTCAACGCCGTAACATTATCGGGCATTCTCACGGCCGCTGTAGGAAGTCCTCCGCGCGTGATTGACGGCACTATGTCCTTTGCGGGCAAAACGATTGTCAGTGGCCCGGGCCAAAATACATTCATTAACCTTTCGGCGGCATCGTTAAATTCAACAACTTGATATGCCTGCGTTATTCGCCAAACATGAAGGATTAAAGGATTATCCTGCGGTCGGCCTTTCGCTGTGAAAATTTTGCTCACCGCTTCAGGGTTCAGAGCGTCCGCCCCCAATCCGTAAACCGTCTCTGTCGGGAACGCCACAAGCCCACCTGCATTAATGATTCTCGCGGCCTTCGACAAAACATAAGGGTTTGGATTCCATCTGTCAACTGTCGCTGATATTGTCATCGTGAAATCTCTCCGTAAAGTTTTCCATAAATTTCGGGAACGTTCCCCCTATTATCGCCTCGCGCGCACGTTCCGCAAGCCTTATCGTTAAGCGCAGGTTGTGCCACGTGAAGAGCCTTGAGCCGAGAATTTCCCCGCACATCGCCAAATGACGAAGATATGACCGCGTGAAGTTCCTGCATGTGTAGCAGTCGCATTCAGGGTCTAAAGGTGTGAAATCGTCAGCGTGAATTTTACCCCGCATGTTGAGACGGCCTGTTGATGTGAAGACTGTTGCGTTGCGCCCGTTTCGTGTCGGCATTACGCAGTCAAACATATCAACTCCCCGCGCTATTCCCTCAACAATATTCGGAGGATACCCAACGCCCATAAGGTAACGGGGCTTTCCTTTCGGCATAATCTCATTGAGGACTTCAAGTGAGTGATACATGGCCGAATGAGTTTCACCCACGCTTAATCCCCCTATAGCGTAGCCGGGAAAATCCATTCCGCAAATCTCTTCAGCACTCCTGCGGCGCAAATCATCATACGTTGAACCCTGTACTATTCCGAATAACGCCTGTCTTGACGTATCGTTGTGGGACATGAAATATCTCCGCGAACGTTCTGCCCATAAGGTCGTTCGTTTAACGGCCTCTTCTGCCCTTTCGTGTGTTGCGGGAAATTCACAGCACTGGTCGAAGCACATCGCTATGTCTGAACCTAATACACCCTGCATTTTCATTGACCATTCCGGCGACATCGTGAGCTGTGAGCCGTCAATATGGGAACGGCACAATACATTCTCGTCCGTAATCTTCTGCAACCTTGCAAGCGAGAACACCTGAAATCCTCCGCTGTCTGTGAGTATAGGCTTGTTCCAGTTCATGAAACTGTGAAGTCCGCCAGCTTTCGACAGAATCTCAGCTCCCGGACGAAGGTAAAGATGATATGTGTTGCCCAAGATTATTTGAGCGTTAATCTCTTCAAGCTCACGCGGAGACATTGCTTTTACCGTTGCAAGAGTTCCTACGGGCATGAATACGGGAGTATGTATGAGTCCGTGAGGGGTGATAAGTTCTCCGGCCCTCGCTCCTGTTACGGGACATTCAGCTATAACTTTGAACTCAAACA
>JAFSLR010000097.1 GCA_017448375.1 Synergistaceae bacterium
AACGCTCATATTGAGGAACTCTGCGGAACATGCAAGGACAGATTCAGCCGCAATCCCCT
This sequence comes from Synergistaceae bacterium, assembly GCA_017448375.1. Taxonomy (GTDB): domain Bacteria; phylum Synergistota; class Synergistia; order Synergistales; family Aminobacteriaceae; genus JAFUXM01. Next base: position 60 of record JAFSLR010000097.1, read on the forward strand.
CCGCATTCTCGACTGCAAGAACGAGTCATGCGGACGTGTTTCGGACGGTGCGCCGGATATTTTCGACTCTTTGTGCGATGAATGCCGCGAACATTTTGCGGAAGTAAGGTCGGGACTCGAAAGACTCGGATTCACCTACACAATCAACAAACGTCTCGTTCGGGGACTCGATTACTACACGAAAACGGCCTATGAGATTTTGTCCGGCGATTTGGGCGCGCAGAATGCTGTTGCGGGCGGAGGACGTTACGACAACTTGTCGGCGGCTGTAGGAGGCGGAAAGATTCCGGGCGTTGGATTCGCTTGCGGACTCGACCGTGTTGCGCTGGCCATGGAGGAGCAGGGCTGTACGTTCGGGGAAATGCCGGGAGTCGCGGTTTACTGCGTGGCACTCGATGACGAATCGCGCGGAGTGGTTCAGGCTCTGACGTATGATTTGAGGAAGTCGGGAATTTCCGCTGAATGTGATACGGCCGGAAAGGGATTCAAGTCCCAAATGAAATCGGCTGGGGCGTGTAAGTTCGCGTGTATTGTTGGGGCTGACGAGAGAGCGAATAATACGGTTGCGGTGAAGAATCTTTCTGACGGCTTACAGGTTAGTTTTTCAATTCCTGAAGTCGCAAGTTACATCAAAGAGAGAATATAAAATTTCCCCCAAGCCCGAAAAGCAAGGGGGATTTTCTTTTTACCGTATTAACTCCTCAAGGAACGGTGGAAGAATGAAACTTGCACGGTGAATATCATTCGTGTAATACCTTGTCGGCTCAACGCTCCTCAAAGGCTCAAATGAACTCTCACGCATTGACGCTAACCCGTAAGTCCACATCCCTGAAGGGTACGTAGGAACGACTCCCCAATACATTTTCACGCACGGAAAAACTTTCCTCATCTCCCTTATCGCCTGAACCATTAAATCCGAATCAGTGAAGGGGGACTCGGTTAATTCCGCAAGCATGGCCGAGTCAGTCATAACACGTTTCACATCATCATAAAATTTTGACTGGAATAATCCCGCTGCAAAGTCTACAGGGTCGGTGCTGTCAATGATAACGACATCATAACGTTCGTCCGTCTCACGAATATATTTCATCGCGTCCATACATTTAACGTCAGCCCGCGAATCATTAAACGCACAGCCCGCGAACGGCAAATATTTCTTCGAGGACTCTATGACTCTCTCGTCAATGTCAACAAGCGTACACTTCTTAACGCACGAATGCTTGAGAACCTCGCGCATTATTGCACCGTCTCCGCCCCCGATAATCATAACGTTCTTTGGGTCAGGGTGAGCGCAGATAGGTACATGCGACATCATTTCGGAGTATGTGAACTCGTCCCGTTCCGTGAGCTGATACGCCCCGTCAAGAATCAGAGTCCGGCCGTATTCGTAGGTGTCCGCAATCAATAATTCCTGATACGGAGTCTTCTCTGTGTGAACGACATCTTTAACGCGCATTGAGAGCTTGAGATTGTCTGTGCTGTACTCGCTGACCCAAAGCTCATTAACGCGCTTCGGCCTCGTAACGTAATCGCTCATGCCAGAATTGCAGCCCCCAGATTCGCGCCCATCTCGCAAAGTTTATCCATGTCATCAGGAGTTGGCGATGTGTAAACTTCAACTTCCGGCCCGACAACTTGCAGCTTGCTTTTCTCTGCGTAATCTTTAAGCGCGGTTAATGCTCCCTTGCTCCATGAATAGCTCCCGGCGACTCCGAGTATTTTGTTCTTGGGCATACGGTTGAGGAGCTTCGCGCATAATGCCTCCATAGGCGGGAACAAAAGAGTATTATACGTGCAGGCCATGAGAGCGAATCCCTTGAAACGCCATATATCACGCAGAATGTATGAAGGATCTGTCCGCGATACATCATAGACTCTTACGTCATTAACCCCTGCGCCCGCTAACCCTGAGCATACAGCATCGGCCATTTTCCGTGTGTTACCGTACATTGAGCCGTAAACAACTACTGCACCTTTATCGGCCTCGTACTTGCTCCATTTGTCATAAAGCGAGATTACTTTCTTTATGTCCTTCCTGAAGAGTGTACCGTGTGATGGGAATATGTTTGTTATCGGGAGTGCTCCGAGTTTCTTCAATGCTACCTGAACAATGTTAGAGTATTTTGCGACAATGCAGGCATAATATCTCAGCATTTCGTCTTCCCAGCGTGTTGGGTTTTTCTCGTCGTCGAATATTCCGCCTTCATGAGCTCCGAATCCGCCGAATGAATCGTTTGAGAATAATACGCCCGTTGTTGTGTCGAATGTTACCATACTTTCAGGCCAGTGAAGCATTGGTACTGTGAAGAAGCGCAGAACATGTCCGCCCAAGTCTAACGTATCTCCGTCCTTCACCGTGATAATGTCATCTGTGATTCCGTGATAGCCTTTAAGCATAGGGAGAGTTTTTGCGTTCCCGATGAATTTCAGTGAAGGCCATATGGATTTGAGCTGCGAAATGAGTCCGGCGTGATCGGGTTCCATGTGATTCACAACAAGGTAATTCAGCGTTCTGTGTCCGAGTGCCTGAGTCAGTTTGCTCACGTAATCATCAAGGTAAGGGCCTTTAACGGTGTCGATTGCGGCGGTTGCGGTTGTACCGAGAACTGCATAAGCGTTGTAGGCGACTCCCTGCGGAAGCGGCCAGAGGGACTCGAAGAGGTCAGTTTCATGGTCATTAACTCCGAGCCACCATGTATCTTTATTAGCCTTTATGGGTTTGTACATTGAGGGTTGATTCCTCCTTATTATGTGTGATTATACGTGCAATCATTGTATCATGGACTGTATAATTATCGGCATTACAAGAAATTCAACGGGCGCGATATTGTGAGGGGGTAATAATAATATGGCAACTGTAACACTTACGATTGAAGACTCGTTTTACAGCCCGGCAAATATGGAACGTCTACGGAAATCTATAGCACAGCTCGAAGCCGGAGAAGGTAAAGAACATGAGCTTATAGAGGCCGACTTAAGACAAATAACGCAGAATGAGCTATCATAAAGCAAAAACGTAAAGGTGATGACAGTATGAATAATTTTATGTGGCACAACCCAACAGAAGTAATATTCGGAAAAGACACCGTTAAAGACTTAGCACCCCGACTCAAAGCTGACGGCGTTAAAGGA
>JAFSLR010000098.1 GCA_017448375.1 Synergistaceae bacterium
AATAGCCTACAGGAATATCAAGCGACACTGGATCAACAACCACGACTCCGTCCGCGCTTGCCGTAACGTTAAGAGGCCCGTAAACAGGGTAATACATTCCGTCTTTATCCCTGAAGAACATATCAGGCTCATAGCCCGCCGGGAAAAATATATTAGGATCAGCCGACTCAATTTCGGGCAGGTCTTCAAACAATACAATATCATCACTCTCATCATATATAGTGTTGTCATCGCTCGCGTTCTCCTCGTCAAGGCCGTCAATGTAAACAAAGTATGTATCAGTCCCGGTGCCCTGCGCGAATGTGCTTCCGTCATTGCTCACAAGTTTTACTGTGATTCTTCTGCCCTCGTAATATGGCACTGGGTTATGCGCTGTTACGTTTGCTTCTGATACGGTAGGTTCAGGGAAATCACGCACTTCAATTCCGTAAAATGTTTCGGGTTCAGTGTCATCTGAGAGAGGCTCATCGTCAGGAACTTTATCAGCGGTGAAGGCTTTTATGCAGGCGTTCATAGGTGATACAAATGCTTCGTTGTCGCTGTTTGTCCAGACGTAAAACGCTCCGTCCTGCCATATGTCATTTGAGGAAATGTAGAAGTAGCTTTCTTTGTCCCTCACGAGCGCGTAATCTGTTATCTTCAAGAGTGCTTTTTCTGTTGCTATAGGGGGAACGCTGTCAGAGTTCGCGGCGCGTATGATGACTGAAAAATATTCTCCCTTGTTCAATTCGACAGGCGAGTCAAACTTCAGAGTATGATAACCGGGAAGATGATACATTGCGCTTGCTGCTGCTACGATGTCCCCGCTTGCTATGTTGCTGCCGGGGTGCTCTGCTCCGTAAGTCATCACAGTAATGTTTATGTCAGCGTCAAGCCCCGTTGTGTAGAAACCAGCCTCAATAAGTTCTTCACCGTCTGAGCGGACTCGGAATATATTTGCGGCCTGAGAGTAAACGCCCGCTTCAGGTGTTCCCCACAAGTAACAGCATCCGAGATCGTCCCAGTAATAAGCGTGCATATTCGGGTCAGCTTCTTCGACGGTGTACGCGATTCCCGACCTGAGTCCCTGCTCGTAGGACATCCATACATAGCCGCCGTCGCACCAGTCGCTGCCCCATGAGTTGCGGATGAGCCATGCGCCGGGCTTGCTTGGTTTATCGTAGCCGAAATTTTCAACGGGGTAATTGTCATCCCATCCCACAGCGAGAACAGCATGATTTGTTGTTAGGTTGGGATTAATCTTTCTGTCCCGTTCGCTGCTGCTGCTGCTTGGGTCTGTGAAGAAGTATGAGTTATGCTCTTTGCTGAGATATTTTTTGTCTCTGGAGTGCCAGTACCTTGCGTAGAGTCCGCCCTTAGTCATTATGAGCCGTTTAATCTCGTGCCTGTTTTCCTCTTTGAACATAAGCGAGGAGTATGTATCAGAGAAGTTTTCAGCCTCCGTAAGCCGCAAAATCGGAGTGTACTTGCTGAAGGGCAGCGCGTCATTGCTGAGGAGGTCTGCTGATTCTTCCGAGGCATATTTCTTGTAGGGCAGCTCATCTTCAGAGACAGGCCCCCACGTCAAGCCCTCAGAGATCCCGCGAGTAAGAACCGCAAGAGGCTCAAAGGGACGGCCTCCCCTGTTGAGTGCCTGAAGCGCTGTAGGATTATCAACTACGTAGTATATATCGTCCTTGTCTCTTACTATCGTTGTGAATCTCTGATACTTCACGGGATTTTTGAACGCCGCCAACACAAGATGAAGCTCCGAGAGGTCTATAGACTCCGCCGATGTGTTAAGGAAATTGGGAATCTCGTCATTGCTAAGCTGCATGAGATAATTTGTCTCAGAAGCTCCGATTGCCGCATGTGCCCAGCATGTGCCGAAAGGCCTCTGATTCCTTACGGAAGGCACTAGACCTTTTTCGCGGAGGTCAAACGAAACAGGAAGATCTTCCGCAAACGCGCTCCCGGTTAACATGGCCGGAAGCAAAAACAATAACAGCCAAAATTTTTTCATGATTAATGCTCCTTTATGAGTGCAAAAAAATACCCCCTCACCGTTTCTTGATGAGGGGAAAAATAATTATGCTTTGACCTGTGATGCAACAAGCTCACGAATACGCGCTAAAGCCTCGTCAAGTTTTGAGCCTTCACGCCCTCCGCCCTGCGCGAGATTCTTGCGCCCGCCGCCTTTGCCGCCTAAAATCCTGCACGCTTCCTTCACGAGATCGCCCGCATTCACTCCCATGTTCACGGATTTTTCATCGGCCATGACTACGAGCTGGCACGACTCATCACTTCCGACTGACGCGAGAATTACAGCGTTTGCTTCAGGTATTGCCCGCGCTTTGTCGCCGATATCACGCAGCATATTCGTGGGGATTTCCGGGAATCTCCCAATCTGCAATAAGACTCCGTTAATCTCTTCACGCTCTAGGAATCTTTCTGAGTTTTCGAGAAGCTCGCGCAATTTCGCCGCCTGTATCTGTGATTTCATAGTCTTCACTTCGTCAACGAGTGCCTTTGCTTTGTCGGCGAGTCCGTCCTCGTCTGTCGATAACAGGGCTGTCATTGAGTTTCTCAGCGCAAATAATTTCTGCAAAAGCTCAAGAACATTCATTCCCGTTACGGCAAAAATTCTCCGGGTGCCTGAACCGATGCTTTCCTCGCGCAAAATCTTCAAGCTCCCAATATCGCCGGTGCGCGAGACGTGAAGCCCCCCGCATAACTCCATCGAGAATCCCGGAACATCAACAACCCTCACAATATCGCCGTATTTCTCATCAAAGAGTGCCTTAGCTCCGAGGGACTGCGCTTCATCTTTCGTATGCTCAGAGATATTAACTTCAATGTTCGCTAAAATTTCGGCGTTGATGATTCTTTCGGCCTCTGCGATTTCGGAGTCTGTTACGGCTGAATGATGGGTGAAGTCGAAACGCAAAAATTCTTCCGTAACCAAAGATCCCGCCTGTCTCACATGACGGCCAAGCACACGCCCTAACGCTTCATGCAATAAGTGAGTCGCCGTGTGATTTCTGCGGATTGCGGAGCGTCTCTCATCGTCAGCAAAACTCATAACTTCA
>JAFSLR010000099.1 GCA_017448375.1 Synergistaceae bacterium
GTGATGTGCTTGCTTATCATCAGTCTGAGAACCTCCAGAGCGATACGAGGGTATGCGTGAAATTTGGAACTTCAGGATTGCAGTGGGTCAAAGCAGGGGATGAGTTAAGAGAGACATTAAAGTGGTTAAATGAAGATAACGACAAGGATTGTTTAGTATCAATATCAGAGTTCAAGGGGGAAAGATTTAATGAAAGCTCCGTAGAATTGATGAAAATATTTTACATTAAATTATATACGACGAAAAAATTTAGGCCGTCAACGAAAGAAGAAGGGAGAAATGTAATTCTCGAATACTGTTCGGCGAATGCGATACCCGAACCGAGCGTAATAGTGCATGACGGTAATCAATACATTCTGAAATGGATACTTATAGACCCGCTTGAGGGCAAATATCTTGAAGTCTGGAAGCAGATACAGAGATATTTAGCGGAGAGATTTTTCAGGCTTTTGGATGGCGGGTATTATCTTGATGACGAACACAGTCCCAAGAGGAAATTTATAGAAGCGCACACGAACGCGACGGCGATGTTGAGAGTGCCGGGTTTCCTGAATAATCGGACAGTAGAGTTAAATCTGTTCACGTATAACGAGGAGACGCGGTTAATATACAGCTTAGGGCATAAATACGGTGCAAGTGAAATGGCGTTAAGTCTTTACCTGTCGAAATGGGAAATAGAGCAGTACCGTAACACGAAGAAACGTTGCGGAGGATATTTGCATAAAAAAAGTTCTCCCTCAAGTTTCTGTGATAAAATCAGTTTGTCTTTGTCTCAAAATGACAGAAAGGAGGCAGAACTCATTAGGACAGATTATAGCACAGGAACGGCACTCAGGGCATACCATGATGTACGTGATGGAGAGACGTTTATTTATGTGCGGAGAAAGAATACGAACAAGCACAGTCGAACGGATAGGACATATTACTACGACAGCTATTCGACAGCGGAGCTAGAAAAATTCCTGAGACGGTCGGATATAGATAGGTGTGATTTCTGGGCGACAGCGGCGGAATATCATTTCGGTTTCAGTAAACTGAAGGAAAAGACTGTAATACGGCAACGAGACGGCAAGACGTATGAGGAGACGAGACGACAGTTACCAAAGCGAGAAAAATGGATAGATGCGATTCAGTTGAATCCCATTATAGTAAATTTCCGCAACTCTGAGCTAGGCTATATTCCGACGGTAGAAGAGGCGAAGGAATTAATTTATGCCCGTTGCCTTGAGCATGGTTTGCCGAAGCCTGTGATAGTAGATACAGGAGACGGTGAGACGTATGAACTGCTCTGGATATGGCGTAACGTGATGACGAATTGCGGCGAGCGGGATAATCCGCGAATCAAGTACCCTAAATTTAATCCCAAGTTTGATTCAATGCAGGAAGCATTCTTCAGGTTGCTTTGGGATTTTGGAGCAGACGAGAAAAAGTTAAGTCCGACGGTAATGCTGAGTGTAGTAGGAACGCCTAATACAAAGACGGGAAGAATAAGGAGCATAGTCGGAGAAGCTGATGAAATCCTGACGTATGAGGAGTTAGCCTCGCGTCTAGGGTTAAATTTTGGTGAAGTCAGCGAAAAGAAAACCAGAGAGACCTTACAGCCCAAGCATGACGAAATTCAGGAGAGAAGCCCGATAGAAGCGGCGGAGACAATGAGCCGAGCATCGGAAGTGATTGAACCTGAAAGCCCGTTTGTGAATGTTTTGGCTGGGTTAGCGAAGTATACAGATTTTGAGGTTCTGATGACGAAGAAAAATTCTCAGGATCAGCAAATATCAGCTACTCATGAAACGAGAGAACCTCAAACGGAGGAAAAGGAAATCCCCGCTCCTGAAACTGAAGTAACCCAGCCAGTAGAGAAAGTACCGAACGACATCAATATTGCACTGGATTTATGGAGGCTTCATCATGGGAGTGATAACTGGGTTTGCATTTGTACGCAGAATAAAGCGAAGGGCAAATGGAATGAGCATTGGACACTTGCGAGTCTAGTGCTTGAAAAACTTGCTGGACTGCGAAGAACGATTCCCGATTTTGAGGAATATAACGTTTACGTGTCGCAGTTAGAGTTCAAGAGCAAAAAGCGCACAGTAGAAAACGTAGCAGGATTTAGAGCTTGCTTTGTGGATATAGACGGCAAATATTATGGACGAGAAGACCTTACGGCAAAAGAATGGAAGAAAGCGATTCTGAAATTCTGCCGAAAGAAAGGACTTCCGATACCGAGTGAAATATTATTTAGCGGAAATGGAGTCCATGTAAAGTATTTCTTCACGAAACTGATGACAGAGAAGGATTTTTCGCGCTGGGAACGCCTTCAAATAAAACTTGCTAAGATATACAAAGAAATCGGGGCGGACAGCCATTCGACAGACGGAGCACGAGTTTTGCGTGTAGAGGGAACGAAGAACTGCAAGCCCGAAACGCAGGACAGAGAAGTGCGTGTAATCTTCATGGGAGAGGATTATGACTTTGAGGAATTTGCACGAGCAATCGAGGCATTTGTCCTTTCGCCCGAAGCCTCCAGCGGATCGATCAGTGTACCTGAAGCGGAAGTAAAAGCCGAAGACCCAAAATCTGAGAAGCCAGTTGCTAA
>JAFSLR010000100.1 GCA_017448375.1 Synergistaceae bacterium
AAACTTATCCTCAAAGATTGTGCTTCCGGCCTCGTCAACCTGACCCCTAAACGCCCTCTTCAGGAATATAGGTGTCATTATCGTGCAGACTATTATCATTATGATTATGGGCCCAAGCTCGCTCTCCTCAATGAGATTCATTGATACTCCTTTTCCCGCAACAATAAGCGCAACTTCTCCCCTGCATACCATTCCCAAGCCGATAACGTAGCTCTGGTGATTGTCCATTCCGCATATTTTCGCACCGAGTCCGCAGCCTACGAGCTTAGATGCTATGCTCACGATTATAAGCACAACAGTGAAGACTACAATCTCAGACGAAAACGCCGGAAGAGTAACTTCAAGGCCGATATTCGCAAAGAAAACCGGTGTCAATAGAAGGTAGGCTATCGTGTCGAACTTGCTCGCTATATACTGTCCTTTCGGCGACATCGCGATAATCATTCCCGCCGCAAATGCCCCGATTATATCAGCAACTCCGAATATCACCTCAGCTGCCCACGCCATGAACAGGCACAACGCAAACCCCATCACAGCATAACGCCGCAAGTTTCGCGATCCCTGCACACGGTCTGACCATATCATTAACTGCCTGTAGATTATCCCCGTTACCCAGACGAACACAAAGAACCCGCCTATCTTCACGAAAACTAGCCAGAGATTCGTATCTCCACCAGCGATTCCCGTAACAACTGTCAGGCATATCAAGCCCAGAATATCGTCTATCAATGCCGCCGCAAGAATCGTATTTCCTGCTTTCGTTGACATCTTTCCGAGTTCCTTCAATGCCTCTACGGTTATTGATACTGACGTAGCCGTTAAAACTGCACCGATGAATATTGCTGACGGAAACGAAATATCAGGGTTGAAGAAGTACATCATTCCCGCTCCCATTCCCAATGGTGCAATGACTCCGAGTAGCGCAACAACAAATCCTACGCCCCCAGACGCTTTAAGCTCGTCAATGTTCGTCTCCATTCCCGCCGTGAACATTATCACGATGACTCCAAGCTCAGCCATTCGAGACAGAAGCGGTGAAGGCATTAAACAGAACTGCACCCCGAATAATTCCTGAGTGATCATTCCGAGTACAGCAGGGCCGAAAAATAATCCCGCCATTAATGCGCCTACAACTTGTGGAAGCTGCGCGCGCTGAGAGAGAATGCTGAAAATTTTTGTTGACAGCAGAATAACGCAAAGACTCAACAGATAGTTGTAGCCTTCCATGATTTAAGATTACCTCCTTAAAAGGTTAAAGCTCGTAATCATCGCCGTGTGCCTCACCAAGTAATGCGCTCACCTGATGTCGCCACGGCATTGAAGGGTGCGCCCCGATTTTCGTGCACGCCAGAGCACCGCAAGCAGACCCGAATCTTGCGGCAATCTTCAGGGGCATTCCCTCGCAGAGTCCCACGCAGAATCCCGCGCAGAATGCATCCCTTGCCCCAGTGTTGTCGACCGATCGAATGTTGAACGAGTCGAACGCAAAATCATCTCCGCCCTTGCAGAAAATCATTCCGCCTTTCGCACTCTGAGTCACAACGAGGCATTTCACACCGCGTTTGAGAATCTCCTGCGCCATTTCGGAGACGGATTTGTGATTCCTCCGTCCGGCGTAAAAGCTCAAAGCACGTTCGTTGAGAATCAGATAGTCGATGTCGTTCCACGAATCTGGAGGCAGCGAAAATGGAGGCTCTGCGGACAAAAATGTTCTGCAACCGTGCCTGCGTGAAAGTTTGAGACCTTTGATGACAGTTTTCGCGGGGCTTTCCATTTGGAACAACGCAGCATCAGATGACTCGAAAATATTTTCGGCCTTCGTCATTGCGTTTTCATCAAGAAGTGAGTTTGCTCCCTGCGAAATTATTACGGAGTTCCCACCGTCATCTGTTACTGTGATAACTGCTGTTCCTGTAGGGGCTTTGTTCATTGTGCGGAGCTGTGAGCAGTCTACACCGTTTTCAGTAAGCACTGATTTTAGCTTCCTGCCGAAATCATCGCTTCCAACACAGCCAATAATGTGGGACGTTGCACTAAGCCTGGCAGCTGCTAAAGCCTGGTTAGATCCCTTTCCACCTCCGGCCATGCCGAATGCACCGCCGATAAGAGTCTCACCCTTACCCGGGCAATGCGGAGCGCGTATAACTAAATCGATATTAAGTGAACCTACTACTGCAATGTCTGACATTTTATTTTTCCTCCTAATAATTTTGTCGATGATTAGAATTTTCGTATAATATCACAATTACCCTAATTAGCTAATTTTCACACTCAGGAGGTATTTATTATCATGCAGGATTTCTCAGCTCTACTCAATGCCCTTGATGATATTCTGTATTACCCGATATTAATCATCGTGCTTATTGCTGCGGGATTGTATTTCTCGTTCAGGTCGAAATTTGCTCAGGTCAGACTCGCAATCGACTCCGTGCGACTCATTGCCGAACGTCCCGGAAGCAAGAACGCAATATCATCATTCGGCGCGTTAATGGTCTCCACTGCCTCGCGTGTCGGTACGGGGAACATTATCGGCGTTTCAACCGCAATATGTCTCGGCGGGCCGGGGGCGGTATTCTGGATGTGGGTGCTTGCGATACTCGGAGGAGCCAGCGCACTCGCTGAAAGCACACTCGCTCAGATATTCAAGCACAGGAATCACGAAACAGGACACAGTTACGGAGGCCCTGCGTATTACATTGAGGCGATAATTCACAGCCGTACACTTGCGGTAATATTCTCGGTGTTCCTCATTGCAACGTACGCTTTCGGATTCAACGCGCTTGCATCGTACAATCTCCAGTCAACATTCTCGGTATATTCCTTCTATGACGAGACTGTTACGCCGTTAATTGTCGGAGGAATCGCGGCGGCTCTGACTCTCTGGTGCTTGTTCGGGGGCGCGAAAAGAGTCGTGAAAGTTACGGGATTTCTTGTGCCTGTTATGGGAGTCGTTTATGTTCTGACGGCGTTTGCGGTTATGATAATGAAAATCGGAATGCTTCCCGAAGTGCTGAAGATGATTTTTGCTGACGCTTTCAACTTTAAGGCCATTGGGAGCGGTATTGCGGGGTCATGTCTGGTTTACGGAATCAAACGCGGACTTTATTCCAACGAGGCCGGAGTCGGTTCTGCCCCTAATGCTGCTGCTTCCGCTGAGACTTCACACCCCGTAAAGCAGGGATTAATTCAAATGCTCTCGGTCTACATTGACACGATAATGATATGTTCGGCAACCGCTTTCATGTGCTTAATGTCTGGAGTTCCCATAACGAAAGAGGCAGCCGGAGCTCAGTACGTACAGGACTCATTGAGGACGATATTAGGCGAGGCCGGGCCGGTTTTCATCACGGTTATAATGGTACTCTTTGCGTTTACGACTCTTCTTGGGAATCTGTTCTACGTCAGCAACGCACTGGCTTACATCAACCATAAGAAAATGCCGCGCGCTTCAGTCCTCAAAGGATTCAGAGTCGTATTTGCGCTTGTGATTCTCTTCGGGGCTTTAATGCCTATGTCTACGGCTTGGGCTGTCGCTGATATTCTCATGGCCGGAATGGCTCTGATTAACGTCCCCTGTATCATGGCCGGAAGCGGTATAGTTTTCAGGGCTTTGGCTGACTACGAAAATCAGAGGCGCGAACATAAGAACCCCGTATTCAAAGCGTCATCAATAGGTCTTGACCCCGAAAAGTTAGAGTACTGGAAGTGAGTCGGGAATGAAGATATGTTTTTACGCGCTGAGGGAATATGACGAGTTACATTTCTGCAACGCAATGAAGAAGAAAT
>JAFSLR010000101.1 GCA_017448375.1 Synergistaceae bacterium
AGCATCATCGGGGGCAAAAGCCTTTATCCGTGCAAAAACATTATCCCACAAAAACGGTTTGTACCCTGCGAGAATCATTACGAGTAGTGATGAATTTTTCCGCCGATTGTGAAATTTGTAACGGCACTTGGTGTTTAGTGTGTATCTGAGAAATTTTTTGAGTTTCCGTAACGGTGTCAGTACCGCGAGTTTTATTGGAGCTTTGAGCAAAGACGAAAGTGTGCGATTACTACGTCCTGAGTCAATTATGGGAGGCATTTGAACTTTGTCAACCGTCCTTTCTTATAAAATGTTGAAATTATTATACACCAGCAAAAAAAATTCCCCCCGCCGTTTAATGACGAGGGAAAAATTTTGCTTCTATATTACTTCCAGAGCTCCCACTTCGACTGATCCGTATGAAGAAGGTGATGTGCCTTTTCTCCGAGAGGTTCTCCGAGATATTCCTTGTAGCACTGAACGATTGAGGGGTTCTCATGTGAGAATCTCAATGTCATCTTCCTGTCCATGTCAAGAAGAATCTTCCCGCGACCTTCGCCGAGTTCGTGTCCTTCCTCAATGGGCTGACCGCCACCCCCAGCGCACCCAGTCGGACAGGCCATGCACTCAATGAAATCATACTTAGCCTTCCCGCTTCTTACGTCCTCGCAAAGCCTGCGGATATTCCCCAGACCGTGAGCTACAGCGATTCTCAGTTTCGTTCCGGCAATCTCGAACTCCGTCTCCTTGATACCGTCATAATCGCGAACATAGCGGAATGCGTTTGCGTCCGGGTTCTTCCCCGTAACGAGGTAATACGCGCTCCGTAATGCCGCCTCCATGACTCCGCCGGTCGTCCCGAAAATATGACCTGCTCCCGAAGCCGTTCCGAGAGGCGCGTCAAATTCTCCGTCAGAAAGTGCCTTAACGTCAATTCCTTCCGACTTTATGAGCCTGTCAAGTTCTCTCACCGTCAAGACAACATCAACATCTCTTGCTCCTGAAGCGTTCATGCAGTCAACATCGCACTCATACTTCTTAGCTGTGCAGGGCATGAATGACACGTGATAGATTTTGTCCGCCTCAACTCCGAGTATCTGTGCGTACCACGTCTTTATGATTGCGCCGAACATCTGCTGAGGTGATTTTGCTGACGAGAGATTCGGAACGAGATCGGGAAATTCCATCTTGATGAAACGTACCCAGCCCGGACAGCATGACGTAAACATCGGGAATTTTTCCGGCTTTCCTGCAAGATGATTCTTGAGTTTCGCTACAAATTCGCTGCCTTCCTCCATAATCGTTAAGTCAGCAGAAAAATCTGTGTCAAACACGTAATCAAATCCCACAGCCCTTAAAGCCGCCGCGAGTCTTTCTGCGCTTGCTTCCTCGTGTGAAAGTCCGAGCTTTTCGCCCCATGACGTTCTCACAGCAGGAGCAACTGACGCAATCATAATCTTGTCGCCCTTTGCGAATGCGTCGCGAACCTTCTGCGTGTCATCGCGTTCAACAAGCGCACCTACCGGGCAATGTGTTATGCACTGTCCGCAAACTGTGCAGTGTACTTCGGGGTCAGTAATTTCTTTCCCGCCCGTAACGCCTACAGTTGTACGTGAGCCGGATTTCGCTATGTCCCAGACGTTCATCTGCTGAATCTTGTCGCAAACCTGAACACAGCGCATACATTTAATGCATTTGTCATCGTTCCTGATTAACGGGAAATCACTGTTCCATTTGAACGCGGCTATATCCTCATGATACGGGAACGTGTTAATCCCCAAATCGTTTGCTGTCGTCTGTAACTCGCAGTTCCCGGAACGCACGCACTCAGCGCACCTTGCGTTATGCTGTGAGAGGATTAATTCTACGTTCGTTCTTCTTGCCTGACGTACTTTAGGGCTGTTTGTGATAATCTTCATGCCTTCCTGTACGTATGTGTTGCATGATGAGACAAGACGGTCAAGCCCTTCAATTTCGACAACGCACACACGGCACGCGCCTATTTCGTTTACTTCCTTCAGGTAGCAAAGGTGCGGAATGGTTATGTGATTGAGTTTTGCGGCCTCAAGTATCGTTGTGTTTTCGGGGACTTGTATTGCCTTGCCGTTAATTGTTGCGTTTACCATTTCACTTCACGCCCCTCTCTGAATTTTCCGAAGCCGTAATAGTCGCACCGTAAGCACCTTCCCGACTCCTGTTCCATTTCCTCTTGTGTCATTCCCTTTTCTACCAGCTTGAAATCGTGAATACGCTCATCAATAGGACGTTCGCGCATTTTGACTCTTCCGCAGGCCGGGCGGTTATGCGGCACCGGGTCAGGAATTTCAACGGGAAGCGTTACAGGATGATGGAAGCCGAGATACTCATCGATATTGGCGGCGGCAACTTTTCCGGCGGCTATAGCGCGGATGACGGTTGCGGGGCCTGATACGCAGTCTCCGCCAGAGAATACGCCCTCCATTTTGTCGCCTTTGACCTGCTCGCTGTCGAATGCCTCAATGCAGCCCCATTTGACCGCAATCCCGGACTCCTCGAAGTTGTGCGAGTCGATTCCCTGACCTATCGCAACAACAATAATATCCGCCTCAAGCCGAATCGGATCTGCTGTTGCGTCTTTGGGAGCGGGACGGCCTCCTTTGATGTTGCTTATCATCTGCTGTTTCACCCAGAGTGCTTTTGCTTTTCCGTCTTCAACTTCAACCTTAAGCGGTGCAGCAAGCTCTAAGATTTCGCAGCCTTCAACTTCTGTTGCTTCTACTTCTTCGGCTAATGCTGTCATGTCATCTTTGCGCCTTCTGTAAGCCAGCGTAACTTTGTCGGCATTCAGTCTCAATGATGAGCGCGCGCAGTCCATAGCAACGTTACCGCCTCCGACAACGACAACTTTCTTCCCTCTGAAGTCAGGGTAATCATCATCGCCGATTCTCCTTAAGAGTTCAACCGCTGACATAACGCCCTCTGCATCTTCGCCGGGAATGCGTAATGATTTGTCCGTGTGAGCACCGATTGCGATATATACAGCGTCAAACTGTTCACGGAGTTTTGAGAGCGGGAAATCTTTACCGCCGACAGAGACTTCTTTGTGTACTTTGATGTCTCCGGCAGTGAGTAGAGTCTCAATCTCTTCATGGAGGACTTCACGCGGTAATCTGTATGACGGTATACCGTAACGGAGCATTCCGCCGAGTCTCTTTCGCTGTTCAAAAATTTCTACGCTGTGTCCCATCATGCCGAGATAATATGCTGCTGAAATTCCGCTTGGGCCTCCGCCGATTATTGCGACTTTCTTCCCTGTAGCGGGCGCAGGTTTCTCGCCTTCACGGTAAACCGGGACATGTCCGGCATGATCTATTGCGTAAAGTTTGAGTCCTCTGATGTTGATTGCGTCATCGACCATACGTCGGCGGCATTTGTTCTCGCAGGGGTGTTCGCAGACCATTGCGCAGACTGACGGGAACGGGTTATCTTTGCGGATAAGCCTCACAGCGTCGGCGTAACGTCCGGCGTTGACGAGAGCAATATAGCCGGGTATATCGACATGCGCGGGGCATAACGTAACGCACGGTACAGCCCTGAATCCTTCTGATGTGCACTGATGACCCTTTGCGTGTGCTTCGTAGTCCTCGCGGAATCCTTTAACGCCCTTCAAGACCATGTTAGCGGCCTCGTAACCTATAGCGCAGTC
>JAFSLR010000102.1 GCA_017448375.1 Synergistaceae bacterium
CCTATCATTATAGGTCAGGCGTGCGAGTTCGATTACTCAGGGACTCAGGCTTGCAAGGCGTTACGTTCGCTGGGATATGAAGTCGTCCTCGTGAACTCCAACCCCGCAACAATCATGACAGATCCCGAAATGGCCGACATAACCTATATTGAGCCTTTGAACCCCGAAAGACTCGAAGCAATAATAGCCCGCGAAAAACCTGACGCATTATTGCCGAATCTCGGCGGGCAGTCTGGCTTGAATTTGTGCGCGGAACTCCACAAAGCCGGAATCCTCGCAAAATATAACGTTGAAGTAATAGGAGTACAGGCTGACGCAATAGAACGCGGTGAAGACCGAATCGAGTTCAAGAAGACAATGAACGCGCTTAATATCGACATGGCCCGGTCTCAAGTTGCATACTCGGTTGAAGAGGCTCTGAATATCGCTGAGACTCTCGGATACCCTGTTGTCTTGCGTCCGGCTTACACTATGGGCGGTGCAGGTGGCGGACTGGTCTACAACCGCGAGGAATTGCGGACGGTCTGCGAACGCGGATTACAGGCAAGCATAGTACATCAAGTTCTGGTTGAAGAGTCCGTATTGGGCTGGGAAGAATTAGAGCTTGAAGTTGTCCGCGACAAAGACAACAACATGATTACAGTATGCTTCATCGAGAACGTTGACCCTATGGGAGTCCACACAGGCGACTCGTTCTGTGTTGCCCCAATGCTGACAATAAGCACAGAGTTGCAGTCAAGGCTTCAGGAAATGGCGTACAGGATTGTCGAACATATAGGCGTAATCGGAGGGACTAACGTACAGTTTGCACACGACCCCAAGACCGGACGAGTCATAGTGATTGAGATTAACCCGCGAACGTCAAGGTCATCTGCTCTCGCGTCAAAGGCTACGGGATTCCCGATCGCTTTGGTGTCGGCGAAACTTGCTGCGGGACTCGCACTTTCCGACATTGATTGCGGGAAGTATGGAACTCTCGACAAGTACAAGCCTGACGGTGATTATGTTGTGGTGAAGTTTGCGCGGTGGGCGTTTGAGAAATTCAAGGGAGTACAGGATAAACTCGGCACTCAAATGCGGGCTGTCGGTGAAGTAATGAGTATCGGCAAAAATTTCCGTGAGGCATTCCAGAAGGCTGTACGTTCGCTTGAGAAAGACAGATACGGACTCGGCCATGTCAAGAACTTTGACACCCTCACAAAATCCGAACTCCTCAAAATGCTTGAGTACCCTACGAGTGAAAGATATTTTGTGATGTATGAGGCATTGCGGAAAGGTGCGACTGTTGACGAGATTCACGCGCTGACTCACGTTAAGGCGTATTTCATTGAGGAAATGAAAGCGTTGCTTGACGAGGAAGAACACATAATCACGTTCAAGGGGAAAAATCTTCCTGATGAAGTATTGACTCAGGCAAAGAAGGACGGATTTTCCGACAGATATTTGGCCGGATTACTCGGTGTAAGCGAACAAAGCATAAGGGAACATCGCGAATCACTCGGAGTTATTGAGCATTGGGAAGGCGTTCACGTCAGCGGTACTCAGAACGGAGCATACTACTATTCAAGCTATAACATTGCGGGAAACAACACGGTCTCAGACAAACGCAAAGTAATGATACTCGGAGGAGGCCCAAACAGAATCGGTCAGGGTATAGAGTTCGATTACTGCTGTGTACATGCCGCGCAGAGTCTCCGCAAGTTAGGCTTTGAGACAATAATCGTAAACTGCAACCCCGAAACAGTTTCAACAGATTACGACACTTCCGACAAACTGTACTTTGAGCCTTTAACGCTTGAGGACGTACTGAGCATTTACAGGGAGGAAAAGCCAGCCGGAGTCATTGCACAGTTCGGAGGACAGACACCGCTGAATCTTGCGTCAGAGTTAGAGCGGAACGGAGTAAAGATTTTAGGCACATCACCCGAAATAATTGACCTTGCAGAAGACAGAGGCCGATTCAAATCCGTAATGGACTCTCTGAATATCCCAATGCCCGAATCAGGTATGGCAGCAACACTCGATGAGGCACGCTCAGTTGTCGCAAGAATAGGTTATCCCGTAATGGTCAGGCCGTCATATGTTCTCGGCGGTCGCGGAATGGAAATCGTGTATGACGAAGAGAGCCTAGCGAATTACGTCAACGCTGCTGTAGGGGTAACACCTGACAGGCCGATATTGATTGACCGTTTCTTGAATCACGCCTTAGAGTGTGAAGCTGATGCGATTTGCGACGGGACTCACGCTTACGTCCCGGCCGTAATGGAACATATCGAGCTTGCCGGGATTCATTCGGGGGATTCGGCATGTTTCCTCCCTTCAAGGCACATTTCACCCGAAGCATTAGCGACAATCAAGGAGTACACGCGGAAAATCGCTGAGGCAATGCACGTTGTAGGATTGATGAACATACAGTACGCGATTGAGGCGGGAAAAGTTTTCGTCCTCGAAGCGAATCCCAGAGCATCGCGGACAGTCCCGCTTGTGTCGAAAGTTTGCGGAATACGAATGGTGCCTCTTGCTGTTGAGGCGATAACGCGCGAACTTACGGGGAGACCTTCACCGCTTGAAAGTTTAGGCGAGAGAGTCATACCGTATTACGGCGTGAAAGAGTCAGTATTCCCGTTCAACATGTTCCAGGAAGTTGACCCTGTATTAGGGCCTGAGATGAGGTCAACGGGTGAAGTTTTGGGACTCGCGCTAATGCCCGGTGAGGCTTTCTGCAAGGCTGAAGAGGCCGCCGGGGGCGCGCTGCCTTTGTCGGGAACGGTGCTTATTGCGGTGAGCGATTCCGATAAGAAGAACATCATACCGATTGCGCAGAAGTTCAGCTATGCGGGATTCAATATTCTTGCGACTGAGGGAACGTATGAGGCTCTGAGGCAGTCCGGCGTTGAGTGCGAATGCGTAGGACACGGGCGGCCTGATGTTTTAGACCACGTAATCAACGGCAATGTTCAGATGGTCATCAATACTCCGCGCGAAAAGGCTCTCACGAAATCGGGAAGCATTCTGAGAAGGGGAGCTGTGAAAATGGGTATCCCTTACGTTACGACGATTGCGGCGGCTGATGCGGCTATTGAGGGAATAATGACACTGAAAGCAAAGGGCGCGAACTCGCAGTCCTTGAAGTCAATAAAAGAATGGCACAGCATGATTCATTAAGACTTAATTGCTTTTCACTAGTCTGATTTGATTTTGCACCTCCTGTATTGCGGCAGGGGGTGTATTTTATTTGCGGTTAAAATTGCGCCTAGAGTGTAGAATATTTGCTGTTAAGATTGTATTTTGTGTGTGAAATTTAACGACACTATCTGACGGAGTGAACATTAATCATGAAATACACAATAGGAATCGACACAGGCACAACATCAGTAAGCATAGCAGCAATAAACGACTCACGCGAACTTTTAGACAGCATTACGGCGAATCACGGAGCATTCATTCCCGGCGACTTCCCCGAATCGAAAGTCCAGAACCCCGCGAAAATTCTCTCAATCGTCATGGCCGGACTCGAATCTATCACCCAAAAATTCGGCAAGCCCTCAGCAATCGGTTTCACAGGACAAATGCACGGAATACTCTATCTCGACAAAAGCGGCAATCCCGTATCACCCCTCTACACGTGGCAAGACCCAAGCGCAAATATCCCCGTCAACGGCCAGTCATCTCTCAGCATTCTTCACTCTCACGGCCTCAAATGCTCATCAGGTTACGGCATATCGACACACTTCTACTTACAGCGTGCAGGAAAAATCCCACATGACGCAGTGATTCTCTCAACAATAAGCGACTACATAGCAATGAAACTTTGCGGGAACGACTCGCCGTTATTGTCCGCAGAAATGGCAGCCGGACTCGGAGGCTTCGACCTCAAGCACAGGGAGTTCATGACCGACCGACTCGAATCAGCGGGCGTTGATGTCTCGTTCCTTCCTCGAAACGTTAAGGGCTATTGCGTTGTCGGGCAAACGGAATCGGGAGTCCCTGTAGTGTGTTCAATGGGTGATAATCAGGCCAGCTTCATGGGATCTGTTGACGATGAAGAGAATACTCTCCTTCTTAATGTCGGAACGGGATCGCAGGTTTCATTCCTTTCGCGTGAATTTGTTGAGACTGACGGCGACATAGAGTTACGGCCTTACGGTGATAAGTATTTGCTTGCGGGCGCGGCGTTGTGCGGTGGAAGGGCGTATGCGATACTTGAGACGTTTTACCGGGAAATCTGCGGGCATTCGTGCTATGAGATGATGAGCGTACATTCTGAGGAGTTTTTGCGGACTCACGGAATGACTCAGGCGTGGAATGTTGATACGCGCTTTCAGGGGACTCGCTCTGACCCGTCAATCACAGGGAGCATTACGGGAATCACATCGGATAACTTCTGCGCGGGTGCGTTGACGGTCGGAGTGATTCGGGGGATTATCGTCGAGCTTCACGGAATGTATGAGGCAATGAGGACTTTAACGGGAAGGAATGCGGGTACGCTTGTGGGTTCGGGGAACGGACTCAGGAAGAACGAAATTATGCGGAGGATTGCGGGCGAGATTTTCGGGCTTGAAGTGAGAGTGCCCAAATATCAGGAGGAAGCCGCTAGAGGCTGTGCGCTTTGTGCGTTCAGCGTAACAGGGCTGTGATATACATATTAGAAAACCCCCGATTCTATAACCGGGGGTATGTTTTACTTCAAAGAAGGTTATCTGCGTTTCATCGTCCTGAAAATTAACGCCCCTGAAAGAAGCATTACGGCAAAGATTCCCGTTCCTGCCTCACAGCCTCCGCTGCTTGAAGGCAAAACAGTTATCTCACGCCCTGATTCAGTTTCCTCTGACTGCGAGCCGCCATCTGAGCCCGAGCCGCCGTCAACATCATTCGATTCCATGAAGGAATACGCTGCAAGCTCAGGTACAACAAGCTGGAATCCCGATCCGTTCTCCCAGTCTATATCGCCGGAGTGAAGGCTCATTACGAATTTCACCGTATTTCCCGGCACAAGCGGAACTTTCTCTACCATGAAGTAATCTTTCACCGCATCGTCAGAAATTTTCGAGAAATCTCCGTTCGCTGAGTCCAATGCTCCCGGCTTGTAGCGGACTCCGTAGAAATATGCCTCGTGATAATATTCGTCCCCTTTGTATTCAAGCTCGCACTCAACAGGAATCGAGTCACGCGAGTCAAGAGCTGCAATTTCCGCAAACAGTTCGAGAAGGTACAGAATTTCAATGCCCTCGTAGCCTTCAACTTTCGCCTTCACGCTGAGCGTTCCCGTCGTGTCGTAAACAGTCATGGCCGAATGAACTCCGCCGTCAGACTCTCCGTTCCTGTATGCCGTGCGTAATATCGTCCCGTTTCCTGAATGAGCCGCCGCCTTGAATGCTCCGCTTGCCTTAGCGTTCTGCTTGTTTACCAGCGTACTGGGCGATGTGTAATCGAAAACGTAATATCCCTCGTTGTTTCCTCCGACATCACGAACTGTATCGTCAGAAGCAAGCCTCGACTCGTGAACTTCATCCTTCACCTTATTGTCAGGGTCAATCTGAACATAAAAGTAATACGATCCGTCGCTGAGGTTATCAGGAACATTCCACGTGAAATCAGCCCAGCCCTTGTTGAGCCTGTTGCTGTTCTTCCAGCCCTTCAATGACATTGTTACTGTGCCTATATGCGTGAGGTTGCCTATTTTTGAATTGGGCTTCGAGATGTCGAAATCTTTAGCAGCAACGTAAGAGAGCCTCACCTCAAAGTCTCCAGTGTCAACGAAACTCGCATTGTATATCGGTATGCTTATCTTGTACTCAAGTCCGCCCAGTATGCTTTTGTCCGAGTCAAGGTCAAGCGCAGGAACATAGTACCTTATTCCGCGTGCCTGAGATGCAAGCCTCTGGTCGTTGGCGATAAGACTCGCGCCGCACATAACATACTTACGGGGCAGGACAAGCGATGGGTCTGTATGTTTGCTGTAACGGCTCTGCGGATACCACAATGCCGGGCCGTACTCCATTCCTACATTAGTGAGCTGGACAGCTGTACCGACTTTCAGAGTTCCTTCCCTCGCAGTGTAGGGCATAGCCATTAATGTATGTCCGGCAGCCTCTCCGGGAAGTGTCGTCTTTCCGTAAACTTTGATGTCTATTGCCTCTTGGCTTGAATACGACTTCACGAATGACTCAGAGTGTGATGTGTACGGAGGAAGCCCGGTAGGATCTTTCGCACCGAAAAATGACGCTATCGCCGATATTGTTTTTGACAGCGTGCTCTTCTGAACGTTCTCGTCATATTTCTGATTGTCGATTTTTGAAGTCTCGAAATTTACCGTCATTCCAGACTCTGATTTGTCCCACGCCGCGCTGTAAGGCGAGCTGACAAGATCACCGCCCGATGTGTAGCCTTCAATATCCTGAATCAGTGAAGGGTACGAGAAAAAGTTTCCTTCCTCATGCCTTGCCTGATATGCGTAATGGCCGTCGGAATGTGTCGCAGAAGGCGTAGCAGCGTCATACATCGAGAACGTAACATAATGATCTTGACTCTCCGCCTCGCTGCTGAAGTCCTTGCTTGAGTAATCCGCCCTTGGGCCGAGAACATACCATGACGGCAGAGGCTTGTTCAGAATCTTGTAACGCCATATGTGCTGGGGCGCGGTGTATGTTATCAGGGCATCGAACTGCTTAGCCTGCAAAGTCGTGCTGATTGAAGCCGTTTGTGCCGAGCTGCTAGCGTCTGTCGTAGTCTTGTCTATCTTGTCGGTTACGAAATTCATCATTTCATTCATCGCTCCTGCCGCCGCTTTCACTCTCGGATCGAAATTGCCCGCTATGTTAGCCCCCATAGTACGGAATTTCAGGTAGCCCTGCACGTAAGGCCCGGCCTTTCCAAGCACCGAGATTGTTTCAGTCGTTGAAGCAAGCCCGAATGAGACGTTTTTCTGTTCGCTTGAAGTCTGCGTTGTCGTATAGCTTACGCTCATATCGCCCTTTATGCCGTCCGAAAGGTCGCCGAATCCGCTGAACGTGTAGTTTATCGGGTAACTTGTGAGTGTGCCGTCTGTGCTTACGTTGTCAACATGGTAGGGGAGAGCCTGAATGACTGCAACATAGCTTTCATCATGCTCGTCCTGAGTGTGTGAGGGACTGCCGAGCATTAGAGTCTCGTTCGCGAAGTCAGACGTAACGAGTCCGCCCCTCCTGCCCTCGCTGGAGTCCTCAACGTTGAAGATAGTCTTTGTTTCGCCGAAGCCAGCAAATTCCCTGTTTGAGTCAA
>JAFSLR010000103.1 GCA_017448375.1 Synergistaceae bacterium
ACGGAGAACCGATGAGCTACAAGGCGACCGAACGAGCGATAGAGGAATTTGAAGCCTCACTGGAGAAACTGAAATTAAGCGCGTAACTTACAACCAGCCCTCTGAGTTATTCAGGGGGCTTGTATTTATGAAAGGAGAAACTCATGAAGAAGTACGATTTATGCGTAAAGAGCGGAACATACACTGACCGCAGCGGCAACGAGAAGGTCAACTGGGAGAACATCGGCGTGATGATAGATGACGGAAGCCCCTACATCCTGCTGAAGCCATACATAAATCTAGCAGGATTTCCGCGCGAAGAGGGGCGCAATCATCTGCTAGTCTCAGTGTTCGACCACAGCGAACTTCGTGGCAGCAAGAACGCCGACAAGGGCGCAGAGGCCAACGTGGACACACAGGCGCACGATGAGCCGATACCGTTCTAGTCATGGCAAAATTCAAAGTCGCTATCACCCGCACTGAGTCGCAGATATTCACCGTCAAGGCAAATAACAGCGCAGAGGCAATAGAGAAGATTTCCGACGCTTGGAATGAGGGTTGCATAGAGATGGATAATCCCGAAATCACCGATACGGACTTCTCATTCATAGGGAGGGCTGAGGCATGAACGCGATCCCCTGCAAACTGTGCGGCTCAATGCCTATCGTTAAGGTGAAAAGCTACAACATGTGCAACGAGTACCAGAACACATATTACGTAACATGCTCATTTTGTGGTAATGAGAGTATACAGGCTCATTCAGTCGATGAGGCTATTAGTAGCTGGAACGAAGATAATCTCAAGGAGCAGAACTGTGCGTAACGTGGAATGCGAATATCTCATTAGCGTTGGAGGTTCACCGCTGGACTGTCTCATTCAGGAACGTGCCTATTCCCACGAGGAAGCTGTCAATCGTGCTAACGGTCTTTCAATCCTCTATCCGCATTCGGACATCGTAATTGAGGAATGGAAGTTCATCATATCTGAAGAGCTTTTCGTCAGCGGTTTTTACAAAGGGAAGGTAACAATAATCCCCGCGGCACGAAAGGAGGTGCATGTCGCATGAAGTACATCAAGCGTAACATCATCCGGCGCAAATTGCCGAAGGTCTACAGGCTGCCTTACCGAATAGACGCATTCAGGGAGCGTGAACGCTGGCTGACGTTCATTAACTACATGTGCTACAGGGACGTAGACTAGGAAAGGTGCTGAAATCTCATGCTGGAGTTTACGAAAGGGAAGTGGCTCATTCACGAAGGCTACTTTGATGGAATAACGCTTAATCCCAAACAGTACTACATCTATCCCGACAACGGCGAACCTTACACGGACGACTTCATAGTGTGTGCTGAAGAGGCTGACGCTAGACTTGCAGCACTCGCACCGGATATGTACGAGTTCATTCACAGCATAGCTTACGGCAATTTCACAGGAACAGACTTACAGGCCGTAGCTAGGGATTTGCTCGAACGCATTGAGACTCTTGAAGTCCACGATGCACTGTTTGAAGACGACTAAAGGAGGTGATGCCCTGTAAACAATTTTGCGCTCTTTACTGGACTGTGTTTCTGACAGTCTCCGAAACTTGCCGGGTGTTGAACGCACTCGGCATTTACATTATACAGGAGGTTTCATTATGGACAATCACAAAGTATTACGCGCCTCAAGAATCGGAACACTCTGCGACTGCGCACTCTTCTACTCAGTTGCAGGAGCAGAGGAAATCACAACGGAGAAGTCCCAGAGGATATTTGAAGTGGGCAAAGTCCTCGAACCTGTGATAGTGAGCTGGCTTCGCAATGAAGGCTGGAACGTAAAGCGCAACTTGCTCGACTGCAGCAACGAAGGAATGAGTCTGAGTCTCGAAGTCAACGGCGGAACAATCACGGCACACCCAGACTGCATAATCTCACGTGATGATTCTCCGCTCATTCTCGCGGATATCAAGACAATGAACGATCGCTCATTCAGAAGCCTCAAACACGACGGCACAGTGAAGTCTCACCCTCAGTACGCCGACCAGCTGACAATATACGCACAGGCTCTCAGGGAATGTGGACACAACATTGAACAGCTCGCTATAGTCGCACTTAACAAGAACAACTGCGAGGGTTACATTGATTACTTCACGTTTGAGCCGGAAAGGTACGAGGCACTCAAGGAACGCGCCCAGAGAATTTTCACGCTCGATGAGGCCCCCGAACAGGGCGACAGATTTCAGAGCTGGTGCTGTGGCTACTGCGGGTACTCCCATCTTTGCGAACTGTGCAAGAAGGATACTGCCGTAGGTGATGAGAGCGTCCCGGCGACCGACAATCAGGAAGTAATTGACGCAGTGGAGCTTCTGAGCGAAAGCCGAGATATGGAGAAGGCCGCAAAAGAATTATCTGATGAGGCAAAAGCTGTCCTTGACAGGGAAGTCCGCAAACAGGGCATTAAGTCTCTCAGAGCTGGGAATCTCGTGCTCATTCTCAATGAGATAAAGTCCTCGCGCCTCGATACAACCGCGCTCAAAAAGGCTCATCCCGAATTGGTCAGCGAGTTCATGAAACAGTCATCATCCATCAGATACGACTTAAAGGAGGTTGCGTAATCATGAGCATATTCAGGAAAGCAGAACGCCGCAAGGCTAAATTACGTCTGGCAATAACCGGCCCGGCAGGTTCTGGAAAGAGTTACGGCGCGTTGCTCGTCGCGTTCGGTATCGGCGGCAAGATTGCGCTGCTGGACACTGAAAACGGAAGCGGCGATTTGTACTCCTCGCTCGGTGCGTATGATGTCTGCTCTATCAATGCTCCGTTCACCGTCCAGAAGTACATAGACGCAATCAAGGACGCTGAGAACTCTGGCTATGATGTGTTAATCCTCGACAGTATTTCCGCAGAATGGGCTGGCACAGGCGGACTTCTGAATCTTCACACGCAGATAACCTCAGCGAACCGTGCTAACTCATATGCCGCGTGGGGACAAATTACGCCCAAGCACAACGCATTCATTGACGCGATAATCAGCTCAAATCTTCACATCATCGCAACAATCCGCTCAAAGACCGAGTACGCGCAGGTTCAGAACGAGCGGGGCAAGACGGAGATAAAGAAGATGGGACTGGGGCTAGTCCAGCGCGATGGCATTGACTACGAGTTCACTACCGTGTTTGACCTCAGCATGGAGCATACTGTAACAGTGAGCAAAGACCGTACAAGCCTGTTTGACGGTCAGGTCTTCACGCTCTCTGAGGATACGGGACGCGCATTAAAGGAATGGCTCGACACAGGCATTGACGCGCCCATCGTCAACAACACTCCGGCAGCACCCGCCGACAAGCGCAGGGTCTATGAGGCGTACGTCAGGTTGTTTTCCGACACACCGAATGACGCGCCACGACTCGCACAGGAAGCCATCATGAGCGTTACGAACGGACGCGGCTCTAAGGATTGGACGGTCGATGACATCAAGAGCCTTGAGGCTGATCTCACGCGCAGGAGTAACAAGGCTGTTGCTGAGGAACTCCCTAAAGCCGTTTAATTCGGAGGTCTCAATGTTCGCTAAAATCAATTCACGCAGGAAGGCTAAAGAGGCTCAGTACGTCCTAATGTGGCACAAAGGCGGCTACATCAGCGGCACGGACTGGAGCATTGCGCGCAAGTATTGCAAGGTGAAGCGTCTGATTCTTGGTATCGTCAAAATAGAGGGTCGCGCTCAATTGGTCTACTCCTTCAAGCTGAATGGCAGATGGTCGCCGCAGGGTACGATTGACGATACAGGCGACTATGATAGCAACCGCAGAGCAGCATTCAAGGATTTCTTCCACAATACGCTCAAGAGGCTTCGGGACGACTTCAGTATCATTGCGTTGAAGCACTAACACTTTTGGCAGCTCTATGGCGATTCAGAGCCGTCTCACAGATTGGGGGAGCTTTCTGACTCCCCCTTCATTTTATCAGGAGGTTAATTATGTCAAAGAACAAACAGTCAGTCAGCGAGGTACAGTCAACAACGAAGAACAAGGTCGCACTCAACAGCGCGGAAGACTATTCACCCTCAAGCCAGATTGCGAAGGCGTACAGCGCGGGATACTTTCCCAGCTTCACCCATCAGAGGCTCTTTCATGCTCTGGTCGCGGCTTTGGACGGCAAGGACGAGGGCAGCGTAGATTTCGCAAAGGTGCTTGAAGACGCAGGTATGCACAGGTCAAGCGCGTTGCAGATTATACGGCACATGAGCAACTTCGGCATTCTCGAGGTCTCTTTCAACTCATCGCACGTAATCGGCGAGGCGCGTAAATCGTGGGCGCACATCAAGATTCTGCGTAATCCAGAACACAGCGATTTGCCCAAAAGCGCATAAGGATATTGTACTACTCGGATACCGCTTCAAGTTCGTTCAGGCGATAATTCCTGAGACCGATGAACAAGGCCGCGCGATAAAGTTCTACCCGCAGGAACTGTACAGGTACAAAAAACACAAGAAGCTCCTGAAACAGGGTACAGGGGCTTTCTGCCGCTTCTCGATTAACGCAGAGGAGGCCGCAGGCGTGTACCTGCTGACCGATGGAGACCGTAATATTCTGTATATAGGTGAGACGCGCAATCTTCGGCAGAGATTCAATAATTCAAGATTTGGCAGTTACGGTTTTATCACGCCTGTTGCTTGCTACTATGGCGGACAATCCACAAACCTGCGAATCAATAAATTAGTCTTGAAGTACTTTGAGGTAGTAGACCCTCTCAGACTATACTTCATGGAAACTGCCGACCATAAGCAAGTCGAGAGGGTGCTGCTTCAATCCTTCGTAACTCCGTTCAACGTCAGAAATAATTGAACATGGGGCAGGTATCACCCCATGTTATTTTTTTCTAACAGAACATTATTGCCGCTTTATACTGCAATACTTCCCGCAATTCGAGTGCCGAGAAAATGTCGAAATATTTCTCAGAGCATCCGTACTCTCTTAGGGACACCAATATTTCTTTGCGCCTGTTAATATCCAGAGATTGAGTTGTATCAGTGTCTAAGGCAATCTGAGCATACAGATACTTCTCAAAATCGAAAGAGTTGCACGAACGAACCCAACATGCTTTGCGAGCTATCATTTTTTTGCTTAACTCCTCGATTGCCAAAATGAGAGCCTCGCGCCCCTCAAAAAACGGGTGACGTATCATTGATATTGACGGACAAGGTTTCAGTGCAGTGCGCTTATCATAAAAAGGTTTTACCTTTTTGCGCTTTTGATTTTCAATTCTAGCCGCCTTATCCTCGCAAATCGTTAGGGCTTCTTGCAGGGTGATTTTTGATTTTAATGACGTTGGCCTCAAAGTATCAGTCAGCATCAAAGCGCGGTATAGCCCATTTCCACAAGGTTCGCACAGGAAACATCGACCGTCCTTCAAAAGTAGTTTCACGCATTCAGGGTGGCTACGTACCACTTTCCACGTATAGTCCGTATCATTGAAGATGTCCCACCTTTTCCAAGTGAGGGTGTTGATACGAACATCAGGGACTACGAACAGGTTGGAGAATACAGCGTGCAACATCTCTTCTTGCGTTAAACCAAGCAAATTAGAATGAAGCGGCAAATCATTGTTCGGCGGGATTCCCCTGATTAGACCGGCCTTGATTAGAGTAGGAATGCTTGACGCGCTCATGTTTACAATACCACTAATTCGCTGACTCTCGTTTTTTTTTGCGCCTCATCAGGGAGCGAGACATTTTCTGCGGCCTCTGCTGAAGCAGTACTGCCGATAGAAGATGTTAACTGAGGCTCGTTATCTGAAGTCGCTTCTGACGTTGAAGATTCCGCACTCGCTATCTGCTCCGGCTCAGTATCGGGCGTGTAGGTTATTCGCGTGTAGCGTTTGGAACCTTCACGGCGAACTCGCTCAATATGTATCCCCACTTCTGAGAGTAATTCACTAATCGCGCTCAGCTTCCTTCCTAACTTCTGCGGGGTCGCTGGAAAATCTTCGGGCGTTTTGCCGCCATTCTTCCCTCTGAGACGTTTCTCTATCTTTTCGCGCAATAATTCGCTGTTGTCGTCCCATACCACTACCTCGCTGCCAGTTGCGGGCTGTTCCATCGCCATCTCATATATCGCTTGCGCTATCATATCTTCTTCGAGAGCTTCCGCATTCTCTGCGGTTTGGTCGGCTTTCTGCGCTTTCAGTGCGCTCATGAAATCTTGCTCCGTGAATGGCAGCCCGCATTTTTCGGCGGCATTAGCTACACGAGCTACAAGCTGCCCAGCGTCGAGCATACGGGTATACGCACTCATCGGCGGCTTATAGTCCATGTTCTTCAATCCTAAGTGCAATGCAAGTATTAGTCCGCCCAGTATATAACGCGCGTCTCGCTCGAATCCAGCTTCAAGTTCCTCATTAGTCAGACGCTGCTCATTCGTCAGCTCACGTGTTCTTACTGTGAAGCACCGTTCACGCAGTTCAGGCGTTTTTGAGACACTTCTAAGCCCGTTCACTACTATGTTGCTGTGCTGCCGAACGTGGTATTCACTTCCATTGGCGATGACTGTTATGATTTTCTCGTCTGTTACGGCTCGGCATAACATATCGTTGAACTTCGGCGTTATCGCTGAAACGTTGTCAATTACTGAGACGTACTGTGAATTGAGGGTATCGAGAAAGTCATTCCCGCTTACGTACTGCGAGAGCATTCTTGCTGTACACGGGTCTACCAGCCCTTTCAGGATTTTCGATGCTGTCGTCTTGCCTGTGTTGCGTTCTCCCTCTATCCAAAGAACTGGCGCGTCTACGTTCGGATTTGGATATAGCGCGATTAACAGCCACGCTATTACCAAGCAAAAATCCTCGTCGCTGACGTTCACGTATTTGCGAAGGTCGTTGAGGTGCGCTAACGTTTTGATAGCATCAATCTTACCTTTGTCATCGCGTTCATACACAGGACTTGCAAGGCCGCTCATTGTTCCGGGATTCTCAAATATTACAGGCACATTACCTTCGTAAGTAAGTGGTCTGCCGCTAATAGTAATGCGGATGACTCCTCGCCGCTGATCATGCAGACAGAGATATACTTCTTCTCCGTCTTTGCCCTTGCAATAACCTGCTCGCGTGAACACTTGCAGTGCTGGGAGATTCTCATTTTGCAAGGCATTGTACACGAGCTTTTCGATTGCTTTGTGAACTTCGGCACTATCATTATTACCATTGGCATAGTGAGTCGCAGCCCAACGTTGAAATTGTTGAGAGGGCAGACAAGCTATCTTGTAGCACTTGCCGCCGTTGCTTAACTCGCCATCGGGGTACCTAACGTAGAGTACCTTTTTCGTTGAATTTGCTGCACAGAATATATTGACGTTGCCAGCATCTATATCCTGCTGAAGTAAATCCGAGACGCTTTTGGCTTCTTGTGTGTTTTCCACAATTAATTCATTGAAATTGATTTGGTTGAATTTTCCTAAACGCTGATTTCCAGCATTCACCGACAGGATAATCACTGAACCACATCGGCGCGTGTCTACTACACGCTGTCTTCGCAGCACAATTTGGATTATCCCGTTCGGTGCATTCATTCCAATGTAGTCCACTGTCTAGCCCCCTCTCAATTTACTTTTGCCGATCTCTTGGCTGCGGGAAAAGAATTTTACACTAAGAGTTTTGTTTGTCAAGCCAGTTGTCATGAGACTTTATGCGGATAAATATATTGTCATCTTTTGTCATTTGTCATTGAGGAGGGTAAATCGTTTGCTTGACTGACTTTCTTTCATGACGTTTCTTATGACATATTCATGACATTACTGTTGAGGAGGCAAAATCCACGTCAATGTCAATCATAGAGTGGCATTACGGCAATTTACCGCAAGTATAAGCAAGTAGAAGTGTGAGGTTTCAATAAGCAATTTAAGCAGGAAGAACAGACTCACAGTCGCAAAATATCTATACTTCCTGCTCGTGTTTCCGGCTAAGATTACGGTTTGAAGTCAATTAGCGCAACTCGATATATCGCCCTGATACCCAGCCTTCTTCATAGTTATCCGTCCTAATGCGGTACCAGTCGCGCTCCTCTTCCGCAAACTTCTCAAGTACCATCAATTAACTTTTCCTGTGTAAATCCAATTAAAGAATTGACGCGCTGTCATTCGGTTAGGCTGAACTCCGAAAAGTTTTCCGAAATTATTCGCAAATTCCTGCAATCCATCATTTAAGCTACGACCTCCATTCAAACGGAGAAGCGGATCAACTGTAGACGAACCTATATTTATTTCCATGTCGTATTGATAAACTACTTCCCCGTTGATGATTACAACAAGGAGTGCTAAATCGCCTTTATTCAATCCGAACGCTTCGTGTTTTTTTGTCGTTCTTCCGAAAGCAACTGTCATCTCAAGCATACGATTATTATTATCTCGTCCATGAACCCTGAAAATAGCGACTCTCTTTTCAAATCCAGAAGGACCGTTTTCGCTGATACTCCACTCCCATTGACCTAAAGAGATTTTTTCGAGCTGTTGCCCTACTGGTAAGCAAGCATTGGAGGCTATATATGGCGGATAATACATAGTATTTCGCACAGCTTCAATTATTTCTCGCTGTTCTTCCCGTATTTCATATACCCTTCCATAATATGAATTTATACCCATGACCTCAACGTACTTTCCGTAAAGCCAAACAGCTTCGCTCCTGCCATTACTGTGCTGATATTCGCCCAGTACCCAATGCTCGCCTTGTGGACTCGTCCATTCTCCCAAATACCATGGATATTTTTCTGTATCTTCCCTGCCAACTTTAGCAACAATTCTGGCTTTGGTGTTCGGCTGCGAACGTAAGTTCAGTTTTTGAATATTAATAGCAACACGCCCACTTTGAATTTCTTGAAGGTTATGGTTGTAGAAAAATTTTCCCTTGTCTCTTACATACATCGGGATTTTGCCTTCGCCGACTAATTTGTCTGCACGATCAAAATCAGGGTCTGATTCTATCGCCTTGTTCTCAACTGTAGTGGCAGCTTTCAGTCTTGCAAACGCAGGAGATTTTTTCAGCCTTGAATCATCCGGCAACTCCTCTGCATAATCCAAAGCTGTTTTATTCTCGATATTAGTTATGTTAGGGTCTGCATTGTAATCAAGCAGGATATTCACAACATCTGGATTATCGCAAAGAGCCGCATAAATTAAAGGAGTGCAGCTAGTTATGAAATTTCCCATCTCAGCCGTTGACACATTATCTTTCATATTCTCTGAAGGATAATTTGTAGTCCATTGTCTTCTAGGAAGAAGCATTGCTTTTTTTCTCTTCCTGTTCTGCTTCGTAATGATCATTAATTTTAGCTCCAGCTTTCATTAACGCATCAATCACTGTCTTGGTTGCATAATTATCGTCTAAATATTCTATTGCAACTATATCAAGCATATTACCGTTAGAACCTTCACCTAAACTCCAAAAATTTGGGTCTGCGCCTGCTTTGAGAAGTTCAAGTGTTGCTTCAAGATTCTTGTATCTAATCGCGCGTGATAACGGCGTTTCATATAACATTCTCCCATTTCCAGCTGTGGCATTCACGTCAATACTCTGGGCAATCAGAAATCTGATACTTTCTGGATTATGATTGTAAGCGGCTGCATGGTGCAGAGGAGTTTCACCGCCGTCAAAAAACCACCAGTCGGTAGCTATTTCTTCGTCTCCCTCAGCTTTCGTAGCTCTGCTGACATTGAATTTCGCTCCATTTTCAAGGGCTTCTTGAAGCTGTTCTAGTGTTCCTCTCTCTGCGAGCGTGTACACATCAATTTTTTCTGATGATAAGCATGAAGTGGCACACCACAACAAACACATAAGGACTAATGCTATTTTTCTCACTGTTTACACCTCATTTTCTGACTGTCAGTCATGAAACAAATATTTTCTCTCCCAATCCTTGTAGTATTCCGCAAGGTTTTCGCTTACGTCTTCATAAACAAAATCAGTCTTGAATGTTCCGTACCGCGATACTGTCATCGTCATTACGTGCCATCCTTCTATATCACGGCTTTCTTTGAGACTCGCGTTAAGTTCCGCGAATAAATTAATCAGTTCGCCATTTGAATAATTCTTTCGTTGAGCGACGAGGTTTGAATTGTCAGAATTCTAATTCTTGATACTTTGCAAATATTCAGTCAAACTAGCAAACTTCTTTATCGGCTTTGAGAATGGGGATATGCTGAATATTTCTCCTCTCGCATTCTGAAGCGTTAAAATCCCATCAATACCAGTGTTTTCAATGACATACATATCATCAGGAATATTTTGATTTAGGCTCTTTTCTGAAACTGTAACACTGACTACATTCAAACGGGGGGCTGTAACTACGCCTGTCAGTTCAAGACCATCCGCAGAAATTGCTCCGAACTTCTTGGTATATGTCCGATACTCATCCGCAAATTTCAGCCCTAAAGCTTGTTCAGCATCATTAATATCTTTTTCGCTTAACGGCGTTAAACAGCGAAGACCCTGCAATTTCTCTATGACTCTTATTATCGAACTCATTACACTTCAGCCACCGTTCTGTTTTTCCAGTGCGTTTGGCGTTCATTCTGGAATGCGCTGCGGTCTATCTCCGATACCTTGTTTTTGTCATGAAGAATAGTATCATTACCCTTACCGCGATGTTCTGTGCGCGTCAGTTCAGCAAAAGGCGAATCGGGCTTTTGTCCTATATGGTGAAGCTCTATTATTTCTCCGTTGGACGCTATCGGCGGATTGCCGTTCCTCATCCTCTCAAGATTCGTCTGGCCGAATTCATCTTTACGGTTCATATCAATATCCGTCCTGATTAATGCCTTTCTGCCATTCACGACTCCTTCTTTCAATCCGGCTTTTGAATATATTTCCGCTTCTCTCAATGATGATATTGAGTTTCGGATTTCTGGCGAATATGTCTCAAGTTTGGCTGCTGACTGTTTCTCGAAATTACTCGGATATTCTGTCCTTGCAGAATTTATACTCTCTATGTTCTTCAAGCCTTCGACATCGCCCGGCTTCCTGAACAGGTCAGGAAACTCGCTCCTTGCCTTGGCAGTAAACGCGCCAACCTCATTAATTGCTTTTCCGGCTTCAGCAGCAGCCTTCATCACTTCACTGAATGGCAGCATGTTCTGACTCCTTCAGATATTCCGCGTAACCTTCTGAAATATCTCGCGCATAATATCCCGTTGAGACCGCAAAAATTTCTCTGAACATCATCACCGAGATTGCTTTTTCTGCGTCATCAGGCAACGACATTCCGCACATCAGCTTGTAGACTACTTCTCGCATAAGGGAGTCCAACGCGGCAAAATTCACAGGCTCTTTCAGCGCAGCTTTCACTATTGCAGGTTCATTCATATGCCGGAACTCTTCGCACCTCGTGTACCATCGCAATATTCCCGCAAATGGCTCATTGTCCGCGCTGTTCGTGAAGTCCGCAACCGATCTCCGCAGTTCCGCAGCATCAATATCAACTCCGAACCATGAATCTATTAACAGCCTTTTCGCTTTCAGACACTCGCGGTAATTCCCCCTGTATTTCTCCTGAAGACGGCTGAACAGTAAATCTATGTTGTATACCGCGTGGCAGTCGCGCCGGATTTCATCTGTAATACCTAAGTCATGGCCGAGCACAAATGCAAATGTCCTCCCAACCTCATCTGTTGCAGAAGCTCCACGCGCCATTACCGCAATCAGTGATGACACCATGCACGCAAGCAAATTAGGTGATTGCCTCCTGAAATCCTCCCGGCTGAATGCCTCTGCGAGTCCTCCGCGCTTATCGAGGCCGTAATGCTGTATATCTCCCCTGTGAAATTCCTTCATGTGTTCGTGAATTTCAGCGTTCGTTACGGGCTTCAATCCTGATTTCTGAATGTCCATCTGCACAAGAAATGCTTTGTCCATTCCCTCGCGGTGTACTACTGCACGGCCAGTTTCGAGAATGCAAAGCTCCTTGTCCTGCGAGTCTGTCAGATTCATCGTCCCGCCGACATATTCGCGGTCATCCTTAGCTAACGTCCGATGAATGATTTTGATGTTCGTATTCTTCACCACATCGGGAGTCAGCTTTGAGGGTATCTGATCCACTATTATTACTCCCTCGCCGTATTCGCGGATTTCTGAGATTACGTTCGTGAATGTCTCTACGGCTTTGCCCCGGCTGTTTCCGATTTCAGGCGATACAAATTCAGGTGTCCTCCGCAAAAGCCTGTGTGCTTCCTCAATGAGCAATACATGACTCAGGCTACTTCCTATTCTGCCGTTGTTCTCTAAATGTTGGTAGATTGATGACAGTATAAGACCCATGATAAAGCATTTCTCATCGTCATCGCCGATATTCTTCAGCTCAAGTACTACTGGCTGTTTCAGGATTTCGGCTAACGGTGTTGAGCGTACTGTATTCAGCATTAATCCTTTGCTCCCGGTGAGAAGACTCGAAAGACGCGCCATCAATGCCGCCTGAATATTCATTGTCTGTTCCTGCGCGTATGCCTTGCGCTGTACAATGGGTTCTATCTTGTTGTACAAATCCTGCAACGTTGGAATGTAGTCGTAAAACTCATCGCTGCTCAGGTCATCAAGATAGCGGTTTGTCGTTGTCGCCAAGTCCCAGCCCTTGTCCCGGTATATCTCAATGATTGCCTCCTCAAGGATATATGGCATTGAGGCGTACATAGGGAACGCGGCATTAAACACAGCTTTGATTGCGTCAATATGTGTCAGAAGCTCACAGCCACGTGAAAATTCAAACGGATTAATCCTGAACGGTGATATGGTCTCGCTCCCAAGAGTAAATATCTTCAGTTCCGGCATGAAGTTTAACATCTGGCGGTACTCTGTCTTTGCTGGTTCAATCACGAGAAAAGGAAGACGCAAATTTTTCAGGAGAGTCATACATGTATTCGTTTTGCCAGAACCAGTAACGCCGCAGACAAATGCGTGTTTCTGAAATAACGACTGCGGAATCACATACGGAATATCATCAACGGGCATTCGCTTGTGAACAACCCTGCCGAGTCTCACATTATCGCCGCTGTGATCGGGGACATAATTCACGCCGAACGGCGCGGCCTCGCGTATCGTTATTCCCTGCACTTCCTGACGCGGCACATTCATGATGATTGAAAGCTCTTCCGTGTTCAGCGGAGTACTCACGCCGCCCATAATATCGCCGAACGGATGACCTAATTCCGCCTTCCGAATCTCGTCCCATGCCCGCCGGAAATCTTCGGGCGAATAACTTTCGGGACTACGCCGGATTTCTTCAAGCATTTTAGCGGCCTTCTCATCATTTCGCGCCAAGCGTTTCAGTAACTCAGGTACTGACCTTCCGACCCTCACGGCGTAATTCTTCAGCCTGCGTCCTATCGAGACTGCCTCG
This sequence comes from Synergistaceae bacterium, assembly GCA_017448375.1. Taxonomy (GTDB): domain Bacteria; phylum Synergistota; class Synergistia; order Synergistales; family Aminobacteriaceae; genus JAFUXM01. Next base: position 13,333 of record JAFSLR010000103.1, read on the forward strand.
CGGATTGTCTCTTTCTGTTCGCCGTACATGAACAAATCATACTTCGGGTTGTTGAAGTTCATTATATAACGCGCTATTGCCTCGCGGTTTATCTGCAATGACCTCATAGGCTCCCAGTACGTTGTATCGCCGGAGAACGCCGCCCGCAGTAATCCTTGCGCGCGCAACTGCGTGTACTGGTTATCCGTCAGCAGATATACTCCGACATTCCACAATCCGAGATTCTTTCCGGCCTGCAATCTCTCTATGTAAGCATCGCATAATTTCTCGCAGTATTCCGCCGTCTTGTTCAGGACTTCCTGCGTTACTGCCTGACTCCTGTTCCAGCCCCGCGCATATCCGCCCATACCGCCGAAACCCTGCATTCGTCCTATCGTATTTGCTACACTGCGGGTGAATGCCTGCGTCCGCGTTGTCGAGTTCGTTACGCTCGTTGAGTTCATGTTGCTGATTGTCTTTGACCAGCTCGATGTGCTGCCAGTCGTATCACTCATACTTTCTCCAGAAAGATAAGCCGCCACAGAGCCGACTCCCGTACCTATACCAGAACCGATTCCAGCTCCTATGCTCGCTCCTAACCCTATTCCCACTGGACCGCCAAGAAAGAACCCCGCTATGCCTCCGAGAATACCGCCCAGACCGCTCACAACACTTCCGACTCCGCCCTGTATCGCTCCGCCGCGCCCCATTACGCTGCTGCTTGTCGAGGTCGCTCCGCCTGTCGTATCGGACGTAGTTGTGCCGGTTGTCGTAGTAGTTCCGCTAGTCTCGGAACTCCCGGTCATGTCCGCTGTGCCGGTCGTGTCAGCTACATTGTTACCCTGCATTCCGAACAATCCGACATTCACTGTGTCTGATGAGCCTTTCATTTTCTGCACGGTCGCTTTCACCTGCGAATGTATCGAGCTGCTCAGGTCAAACAGATTCTTGATTACTCCGTCTATCACCGGAAGCGGTATAGGCTCGGCTATCATTACAAGGCAGTATTCTTCGCCCCTCATGCCCTCGATAAATCGGTCAATCCCCTGCACGTATGGCCCGTTAGGATCTTTCTGTCTCAATGACGGGATGCCGGGAAATGCTCGTATGTTCGTGTAAAATTCTATCGGGTCAAGAACTTCCTGCTCGATTTCTCCGGCCGTCATCTTGTGCATTTGGACTCCGAGAAAATTTCCGTGAAGAGACTGCTGAAGGATTTTTGCGTATTCGTCTGTGCTTACTGCTGTAGGGCTGTCAACCCGCCGTGAGAGACCGTAATATAGCGAGGTCTTTTCGGGTGTGCTGTGGATTACGGAGATTACATTGTGCGAGTCATCCTTCATTGAGGCTAATACGTTCTGCATGTTCAGAAGGTGAAGACCAATGCGCGACTCGTCCTCGTAGCTGACTTCCTCGACTCGCAGCATTCGCAGGTGAGACCGCCAGTCCCATTCATGCTCCTGCGTGTTTGTCGCTAGTTCGAGGCGTTCTATGTCGGCGATTTCAAGGTAACGGCGTTCCAGCGAAAACAGAAGAAGCTCATCGAACGCGGGCATCATCTGGGACTGTTCTTTTTTCGACAGCAGAAGGGATTTATTCATTGCGATACCTCACTCATATATTGCCCCCAGTATTAGCAACAGAACGAAGGAAACGCACAATGTTATATCCTGCACTGAAGCCGCTGTTAAATTCGGCTTTCTCCCTCTCGGCTTGAAGCTGTTGCTGCCTTTTTTGTTCTTGCTCCATATATCTTGTGCGTTCTTCTGACCTTTGGCGTTCAGCCTGCAATCTTCCCTGCTCTGATTTCTCGCGTTCGGCCTTCCCTATTTCGGCTTGAAGACTTCCTCTTTCGGCCTGAATCTGAAGCTCCATCTGCCTTGTACGTTCCTGCTCTAGCTGAAGCTGAAGCCTGAGATTGTCAGAATTGTCCTGAGGGCCTCTATAGAAATGCCAGAATCCGAATCCTATTGCACCAGCTGTAAGCAACGCCAGAGAAAAATTCTTGAAATTAATCACTTCTCTGTCATCCTCCTAAATCAGTTCAAAAACTGCGCTAGTCGCTGGCTAACCAACCGGCTATTCCTCCTATCACAGCACCTGCCGCCGTGCCTACAAAAGGAATAAAGCTCCCCGCAACAGCACCTGCCGCCGCGCCTGCCGCCACATTTCCCCCTGTATTTGATTCTTTCTTTTGCTGAGTATATGTGTACTGTTGCCTACTCTGCCGTTCGAGCTGAGCCTGATACCGACTCTGCTCCTCAAGTCTTGCGCGTTCGGCCTGTATTCTTTCCTGCTCGGCTCTTTCACGTTCAGCCTTTGCCTTTTCCGCCTGCGCCTGAAGCTCTAACTGCCGTGTGCGTTCCTGTTCCAATTGCGCCTGAAGCCTGGCTCTTTCCGCGTTGTCGCTGTAGACCTTGTAGCCGCTGTACATATAGAAAGCTCCCCAGCCCAATCCAGCCGCAAGAACTACTGCCGCCGCTGTCTTCCACACACCGCTTTTGCTGCCTGACTGCAACTCATTTCCGCCGAATGTACCTACAGGAATTCTTCCTTCTGCATGGCCGGAATTTGTACCGCTGTCATGCCCACCGTCATCACGCGATAATGCCTTCATGCCGAGTAATTCCGCTCGTCCGTAGACCGCTAGACCCTGCGCTATTATCTCCGCTGAGGTTGACAGAAATATTTTCCCCGCCGGGAATATTCCGCTCATTTTCTCCTTCACGAACGGCATTGCTGAAGATCCCCCCGCAAGAATTACTGCGTCAATATCTTCTGCCGAAAGCCCCGCTGATGTCAGAGTGTCATACACTGGCTCGTCAAATCTCTCTATCAGGGGAGCGCATACCGACATGAATTCTTCACGTGAGAGTGATAGTTTCTGCGGTTTCGCCCCTCCTGTTACTTTCAGGCGGTTGATTGTCCTTTCTACTGACTCTTTGCCGGACAATTCCTCTTTGGCGTTGCGAGACTCAAGTCCTATCATCCATTTATCATGAAGCCGGTCTTTCATCGGAAGCGTACTAAGGTCATAATTATTCACACTCATGTAGTGCGCTGAGATTGCCTCATCAAAATTTGAGCCTCCGAGATTTGGAAGTCCTCCAACTGAAAGCACTTTAGGCTTGATTTCTCCGCTATCTGTGATTTCTATCCGCGCTATAGCTACGTCTGTCGTTCCGCCCCCGAAATCGTACACAAGGATATTCTGCGACTTGCTGAATTTGAGACTGCCGAAAAAGTGATGATAGTAGATTACCCCGATAGGCTCATCGCACAATCTGACTTTCGGGAAGCCTGCTGACTCCGCTATCCTCTTCAAGGTCTCTTTACGGACTTCGCTCCAGTCTGACGGACAGCCGATTACGCACGAAAGCTCCGCCATTGTTGATAACTTCGCTCCGTTGAAGTAATGCTCCTCAAGCTGTTTGCGGATATGACTCAGGTACAGCGATGCTAATTTGTCGGGCGTATATTTATCCTGCCCGGTTATGAAGTAATACTTCTGACCGTCGTCCCCTGTGAACACCTTGAAATTCTGGAATGTCCGTTCAGGGGCTTCTTCTGATTTCGCAAGTGCCTTCGCTCCGAAGTACGTAATGTTCCCGGTAATATCAAGCTGTAATGCTG
>JAFSLR010000009.1 GCA_017448375.1 Synergistaceae bacterium
CAGATACTCATCGTCCGAGAAGGAATCTTTAGGGACGTTATTACGGCTGAAGCACCAAGAAGTGTGAATGCCAGTTCTCCAATTATAGAGCCAACCTGCCGGCCAGTGCACCGTCCATATGCAGTACGCGCCCGCTTTTTCCGAACCTTTATCGCCCGCGACTTTGTACCTGTGAATGTTGCCGTCAAAGGTGAAAGTGATGTGTTCGACAGGCTCAATGTGAAGAGAGCGCATATCGTTCAAGAGCTGATGTTCAATTTGAGCTGATTCAATTTGTAACATGATAACCTCCTTTATAAATTGGTTAAGAAGATTGGACTTTTCAATGGTTTCTGTGGGATAATTGAGTCCAAATCTAATATTTCATTTGTTTTTCTCGCGGTTGAAGTTTCAATGCTTCAGCCGCTAATTATTTTTTAGACTGCAATTTTGTTCCATTTATTATTTTCAGTAATAGCATGTGTAAGAATATCTTTATCGGAATGATTCTTGCGTTTTCTTCCTCTTTTTTGCGGTTTGAAGTTTATAACCGTATTTTTAGGAATGAGCCATGACCAACCTGCTTTGAATGCTCCCTCGAATCGTCCTTCTCTGCATAGTATATTGATTCTGCTTTTTGAAACATTTAACATATTAGCGGCAGTAGCTAGGTTAATGTAATCTTCATAAATATCCTTTTCTGTAATCATAGTATTTTCACCTCCTTCTAAGCTAGTTATATTTTACATTAAAAAATGAAATAAATTAATACTTTTTGAATACGTATTTTTACGTATAGAAAAATATTTTTAGTTAGCTTATAATTCTTATCGTTGAAGCGCAAGGGAAACCAAGCGAGAGACAAAACAAATTAGATATTAGATTAAGACCAGTAGCACCAGAGAACCGCGAAACTAGAAGCTAGTGAGTTGACAATAAAGGCGAGAAGCGGGGACTTCAGGAGGAAGTTGCGAAAAGCGAGAAGCCGGAATAGCCAGTAACAAGCGAACCACGAAACCACACTGAAAAATGTTACCCCACAGGGAGAAAAGCTGAGGAGAGCGGGAAGTGGAAATGACCTTTTTGTGTAAAAGCGGAAGGTTGCTGAACGCGACGACCCAAGAATACATGCAAGTATAAAAACAATGGATTGCGGCCACTGCAAAGACAGCATAAAGCTAGAGCGGTGAACAAGACATAACCCAAGTGAAAGCGCCTGTGGAGGAGCGTAAAGAATAGTTAGAAACGGAGAGTTTCGCGCTCAAGAGTCAACCTATCAAAGATAGGGGGTGAAGAAATGCAATCACAGTTGCTAGAAGTATTAGCAAAAGAAAATCTGCGAATCAAGAGACAGCATATACGGAGCAGAAAACCAAAGATACCGCCCAAGCCGAAGCTGACAGTGAATGACGGCAAAATCAGGTACACAGGCGATGCAATAGAGTTTGAAGTTCCATATACGTACGAACTAATAACCTTGATATTTCGGATATTTTTTGAGTGAAGCCGAAACCGGGAGCTGAAAAAATCTGAAAGTGGCGTAAAGCTAAGTAAGAGTTTCAGCAAACGGTCTGACTGGTAAAGCCAGCGCTGATGAGGCTCGCTGAAATTTAGCGTAACTCATAGAAAAAACAAGGAGGAAAAGACAATGACAAAGGCAATAAGGTTTGAGGAAGGGCGTACGTACTACGGGCTCAGTGAGCGCGGGACAAAATTAGAGTACACAGTGCAGAAAGTAACGCCTAAGTTCGTAACGTTGTTATCAAGAATGTCGACAGCAATCCCCCCGATGCGTTTGAGATACAGCGATGCGAGCGGAGTGGAAATTGCAGTGGACGAAATAACGCCCGCGACAAATTACACAATCCGCGCTGACAAGCCTGTTGATGCGGAATTTATGCCAGTTGCGACAGAGAGAACAAAGATAGCGCGAGAACTGACGGCAGAGCAGAAAGACCGTGCGAAGACAACGCGCATGTTGAGGAAATATGCCATTGAAACGAGCTGGATATTGAGATTGTATCGCGATGTAATGGCATATAAGACGGATGAAGAGTACGAAGCCGAACTGGGAGTTGAAGCGACCCCGAGACGTAAGGTTGAATGCTATTTATTTTCAGCTGATGCGCCTGATGGAACGCCTGAATTTGCAAATTGCTTTGACTATGCGAGGGGGCTAAACCTGCCGGAGCGCGTATGGGACGATGAATCAGAATCAATCCCGATGATAGCGGACATAGTAGCGCGTATCGGAGAAAGATTAACGGAAGAAACAATCCAGTCTGAAAAGACACAGGTTTTACAGGTTGAAGAACCGAAGACGACAGAAACGCCCGCCGAACAGGCCAAAGAATGCGGCAAGGCGATAGTAGCGTTAAAAGGAAATGCAAAAGCACAGGCAGCGAAGCTGGAGGAATACGGCGAAGAGTTTTTGGACAGCATGTTGTACGTGTTCTATAAGCCAATGAAAGTGAAAACGGAGAGCGAGATAAGGAAGTGGATGTGCCGTGACATACTAAGATGCGCGCGTGATAAGGAATATGCAGTATCAAAGAGAGAGTCGGTGCGTTGCACGATAAATAACTTGACGTATCACCTTTCATGGTGGAATGAAGCAGACAGGAAAGAAGAAGAGCTTAAAATCGAGCACCTTAAGGGCTGGTATGAGTTTCTCGGCGAATACACAGGCAAGGAGGAAGAAGCGATGACACAGACACATGCAGTAGAAGCAATCAGGACAGCGTACACAGTAGAAACAATCTCGGGAGCATTACTGAAATGTGGCAAGGTAAAAGATATGTGCGCGGCATTTGAGGAAACAGTAGGCGAGAGGTACTACGGTAAGACAGTAGGAATCAACAAAGAGGAACTTGCTTGGAACATGGCATTGCAGATAATGTGCCGCCGCGAAAATGAAGCATTCAAGATGCTGTCATTCACGGAGAAATGCAAGAGACTTTCAGAGATTGACCCCTTCGATGCGCCGTGCTATGTGTATCAGTGCGAAATGGACGATCTGAAGAGAATAGCGAATATGCTCGGAGTGGAAGCGGATTATGACGGAGAGAACATTCTTCAGGCGAAAATGAGCTACGAAGACGCGATAGTGAATGGGCTTCTCCGGCATGCTAAGAATCTCAAGCACAGCACAGAGACTTCACAGCCTGAAGC
>JAFSLR010000104.1 GCA_017448375.1 Synergistaceae bacterium
CAGGGTTCCTCGAAATACATGACGTTATACTTTTCGGCCATTCTCCCTAGCTGAACAGCCCCTTGCGCGTCAATGTACGAATGATTCTCCATGATAATATCTACGTCATCGCCTACAGCTTCGCGGACTGCCCGCAATCTTTCCTCAACAATATTGAAATGTCTCGGAGTTAATCGGCGTGTTGTTTCCTCGTAGTTGTATCTGTGGCCGTCAGGGTCGAACGTGAAGAAGTCAAATTTCACTGCGTCATAGCCTTCTGCAAGAGCTTTACTCGCGTTGTTCGCGTAATCCTCAACCGAATACGCCGGAATCTTCCTGTCATCCCATCCGAATTGGAGCTGGCTTGCGTAACACCTCAGCTTGTCGCGCATTTTCCCGCCTAACAGGACGTAAACGGGGACTCCGAAATGTTTTCCCTTAATGTCCCATAACGCCGTGTCAATCGCAGAAATTGCCGAGAAAACTACCGGGCCTCCGTTCTGAGCCCAGAATGTTGATTTGTAGAGCTTCTCCCAAATCAATTCGTTGTCTAGGGGATTCATTCCGATTACAGCTCCGGCGAAATCCTGAATCATTCCGAACGCGCCCCTATGCGCCCTCCCAAACGCTAACGCAGCCTCACCATCGCCGTAAATCCCTTCGTCAGTGTAGACCCTGCACACTATTGGAGCCCATCCGGGATTGTCAGCGGGTTTCATGTCGAGAAGTATCACATCAACTTTCGTTATCTTCATGTCTTAATCTCCCTTCATTAATGTATTGTCCATTTGAGCATGTGGTTTTTCACGCGCTCGAAAATCTGCATCACCACGACAAGTACTACTACCATAAACACAAATCCGCACCACGCACGGTCATATAATCCGTACTCCGAATACTTTTTGACGTAATATCCCATACCGTATTTTGCTCCGTACATTTCAGCGTAGACAAGAACAACAAATGACCCTCTAAGCGAATTGATGAAACCCGACATTATAGAGGGACTCGCAGCAGGAAGGATTACCTTACGCATTCTCCTGAAACCGTGTAATTCTAGCGTTGCTGCGTTGTCCAAATATCTTTTGTCGATCGTCATTATTCCGTTGATTGTCGCAAAAAGTGTTGCCCATATCGTGTTGTAGATTACGAGAAACAATGAAGCTGTCCTGAAACTCGGCGCAAGCAATAACGCAAAAGGCGACATCAGAATAGCAGGTATTACGCTTATTGAGTATATTACGGGGTAAACTACTTCGCGGACTCTCGTGTTCATTCCAAGCCATGTGCCTACGATAAGTGCGATTATTCCCGCGATGACTATTGACGGTATCATTAACTCGAACGAGTAAAGCATGTTGAGTATGAGAGTCTGCCAGTCCTCAGCAAATGCGTTTGCTACCTGCGTTGCCGGAGGAAACAAAAACGAACTGAACAGCTTGTTGCTTGCAATGTAAATATACGCCAAGACCATGCATACATAAATCAGAATCGTTATCCAGTACTTGCGGAGAAATTTAATCATGTTATCAGCCTCCGTCAAAGAAAGAAAATCCCCTGCCTGTTATCGTTTCAAGCAGGGAATCTCATTTCGTTTTGCTTAAAGGTTATGTGCCTTGAAGAACTCTAAACGACCGTCATAAAATTCGGGGTCTTCGTCTCTTCTTTCTGCTACAAGCTCATCGAGCGCGGCTTTGTACAGCTCAATGTTGATGTGCGAGTCAAGGTCGTAATTCTTTGCTTCCGGTGAAAGGAATCCCGTTTTCATCATTATGTCCCATGTTGCTTTGATTGAATGCTTTACGGGGTCAACGCTGGGAATGTAATTCGGGTTCTTGAGGTAAGCGGCTACAAATTCTTCTGAGGCGTTGAGTTCCTTTGCGAGAATCTTCACGCTCTCGTCAGGGTTTGCGCGCAAATACTGTTCGGCACGGATTAAGGCTTTCAGAAGGAGCTTGACTGTTACGGGATTGGCCTTCACGAAATCTGTGTGCATGTTCATACGGCAGCAACCGTAATCCGGCATAAGGTCATCAGCCCACGCAACAATCTCGATTACGTCCTTAAGGTTTCCGACCCTGAAGAGCAAATCACCGCTCAAACACGCATAATCAGCTTCGCCCGCAATGACCGCCGCAAGCCTGTCCGAGTTCGTTGAGTACGTAAGCCATATCACATCATCAAGGCTGTAACCCGCAGCAAGCAACGGTCCTGTTACCCAAGTCTGACTCTTTGATGTTGCGAGTTTCTTTCCGACAAGGTCTCCGATACCTTTCCAGCCCGTGCCCTTTTTCGCAACAATGTACATTCCCTTGAGCATGTAGCCCCCGACAATCGTGAAATCTGATCCTGCGGCCATGAACTGAAGAGGATTGTTTGTGCCGTTGTTTGACGTAACATCAACCTGCTTCGTGCTGAGTGCGGTTAAAGCGTCATTGGTTGAATTGAGAGGCATTTCGATTACTTCGAGGCCGTATTCTTTGAGGTAGCCGTTATTCTGAGCGAGAGTTACGAGGACGTTCCCGGAATTTGCGCGGGCCCAGCGGATTTTTGTTACTTCGGGGGTTTCGGCGTAAAGGCATGACGTGAGAGTCAGAATTACGATTAATGACAGCGATAATAATTTCTTCATGAATGATTGTCTCCTTTTGTGTTTGAAAAGAATTGCGGACTGCCTGAGATTAAAAGGCAGAATTACAGCGCGTTAATGTGAGCATATTCGGGAACAGTCAGGATTAATGTATGCACACGTGCAGAAAATTTACGTCATGTAAAATGTTTGCAATACATTTCCTGTTCAGCTCCCTTCTTGAATAGATTATCAGAGAATATAACTTTTAATTCTTCAGGGCAATAATATATTTCCGTATTTCATTCTTAGGGATTCCGAATCTTTCAGATAATAACGAGGCCGTATCCTTCATGCTGATTCCAGACTCTAACATTGAGATTGCTTCATTCTTCCACGTGTCATTAACGCACTCTTCACACCCCGAAACTACAAGCACTAACTCACCTTTAACGCCCTGAGTAACGCGCTCAAGTATCACGCTCAAATTTCCGCGTATTGATTCCTGATACACCTTGCTGATTTCGCGGACTAAAGCCGAGTCCCTGTCGCCGAAAACCTGAATCATGTCAGCAATATCCTTCATGGCCTTATGGGGTGAAACGTAGAAGCATAATGTTGCGGGAAAATCCTTCACGGCCTCAAAGAGTCTCAATCTCTCACCGTGTTTTTCCGGCGGAAATCCTACGAACGCAAACGGCTGGGGACTCAATCCCGACATCAAGACCGCAGGTATCACAGCATTAGGCCCGGGAAGAACATCAACCGCGAGTCCTTCGTCCATTGCACGCCGCAAGAGTATCCATCCCGGATCGGAGATTCCCGGAGTCCCTGCGTCAGAGATTACTGCGACTTTTGAGCCTTCACGGAGTTTCGACAGGAGGAAGGGGAGTTTGTCGTTCTCGTTGTGAACGTGAAATGATGTCAGCGGCTTGTGAATGTCGTAATGCCTCAGAAGGATTGATGAAGTCCTCGTGTCCTCGCAGGCTATAATATCGGCCTCACGGAGAACACGAAGCGAACGTAACGTTATATCTTCAAGATTACCGATTGGAGTCGGAACAAGTGAGAGAGGCATTAATTCTCGCGGACAATGTCAATGACCGTAACTTCGGGCGGAACAAATAATCTCATCATGGCCTGATTGAAGCCCGAACCGTTGCTGACGTAGACATATCCTCCGGCTTTCTGGGTGAGTCCCTGATCGCTGTTTAGTGCCATACCCTTGAAGTACCCCAAAGGCCAGAACTGTCCACCGTGAGTATGTCCCGCTAGCATCAAGTCAAATCTTCCTTCAGCGTCAACGGGGACTCCAGGTCTGTGCTTTAATACGAGAATGAATTTGTCTTTGTCGCCGGGCTTCTCGAAAATCTTTAACCACCCGTAAAGCACATCTTCAAGCCCTATTATCGTAATGCCTTCAATTTCTCTGCGTTCGTCAATCAGCAAATCATATCCGCAGTCCCGTATTATTCCTTCTACGTCTTCATCGAGAATCAAATAGTGTTCGTGATTACCGTTGACCGCAAACGCCCCGTAACGCGCATTCTTCGCGGCCTCTTTGAGCATTGCGAGTTCACGCGGCCTGTAAGACATATCGCCGTCAATAATATCTCCTCCAAGCAACAATATATCCGGTTTTGCCTCGTCAACAATCTTGAATACGCGCTCAATGTGTGCCGTTGTTGCGAGTCCCCCTATGTGAACGTCAACAAGAAATACTATCCTTAATTTGTCGGTGCCTTCGGGGAGTTTCTTTGTTGGGATTGTGATGTATCGGGGCTGAACGTAATATGCCTCCCACATGCTGTAGCCCGTAATGCAGAGTGTGAGAACGAACGCGCATAAAACCTTCTTAGCCGTGAAACCTTTGAATCCCGTTACAAGGTCAACAAGCAAAGTCATTCCGAAACAGTAAAGGATAATGATTGCTGACGTAATGTTAAGGGCGCGTATTATCTCGTTAAAGTGAAGGGGGAATATGTCATATTCA
>JAFSLR010000105.1 GCA_017448375.1 Synergistaceae bacterium
GGCTGAAGAGTTATCCCGAAGAATCGAGGAAGTTCTCAGCAAGAACCGTGAGCAGGAAGCCACAATAGAAAAGCTCAGCGCAGACCTTGTAGCAAAAACAGAGGAACTTCACGGGCTTTATTCCGGCACAATACCTTTACCCATAGGAGTAACTGCGTCCCTCGTTATCGGCATTCCGCATAACTCTTCCGTCATAGTTACGAACACCGGCCTCATGAACTGGTCAGACGGCTCAATACGCGCTTTGGGAATGGGAGTCGCCCCCGACGGCCTTAACGAAGCTCAGGGCCGACTCCTCGCAAGAAGAGCCGCAATGTTAGACCTTCAGCGCAACCTTCTCGAAACGATTCAGGGAGTGCAGATTGATTCCAAAACCAAAATGTCCGAGTACGTCATCAAAAATGACATCGTAGAAAGCAAAGTCAACGGAATCATTTCAGGCGTTGAGATCGTCAAAGAGACTTGGGATCCCGAAAAGAAAATCTATGAAATCTCAGGGCAGATAAGGCAGGATAAACTTGCAGAGCCAATGACCGAAATCGCAAAGCACATCGACCGCAAAAAACTCCCGAAGGCAAACAAGCCTAAGACTGGAGATTACACCGGGCTTATTCTTGACGTAAGACATCTCACGGTAACTCAGCAGAAATTCTTTCACGTTCTCGATGAGAAAGGAAATGTTGTATACGGCCCGGAATGCGCAGACCCAAACAAAATGGCTAAAGACGGTCTATGCGTCTACTATCAGAAAATCGTTCTTACGGCTGACGAGAAAGCAAGAGTCGGAAATAATCCCCTTGTCATTCGGGCGCAGAGATTCTCATCGAACGGCGAAGATATAGTCATTCCCACAACAGAAGCCGAAAAGATTCGCACCAACAAAATCGACTTCCTTAAAGACTGCAAAGTCATCGTAGTAAGGTCGTAAAAGCCATGAAGATTAACATTAAATTTTCCGCATTCTTATGCATAGCTTTAATCTTGGCGGGAAATCCTGACACTGCCGAGTCAGCCAAAAGAAGAAAGAAATCCGCACCAGCTCCCCAAGAGTCAGGGAAGATGATTACTGTTAGTGCTCAAGGTGCTGCGTTCATTTCTGACGGGAGAAAAGCTGAAGCACGCGAAGCCGCAAGACGTGAACTCATTCGGAATGCTCTCGATATGGCTGTGGGAACATTCGTTGAGAGCGTTACGAGGATTGAGAACTACAAGGCCGTTAGCGACAAGATATTTGCACAGTCAAAAGGTCTCGTCCGTAACATCACAATCAAAAATGAATGGGTCGATGATGCCGGACAGTATCACATGGCCGCCGAATGCGTAGTTGCCGAGAAAAGTTTGGACAATATTTTAGGCCCTGCGGTAATTGACGCTCTAGGAAATCCCCGTATCATGATAATGCTTGAACAGGGTACGGCTCAAAGCGCAGTCCAGAAAGTTTTTGAGAAAGCCGGATTCACAATCATTAACCCTTCACAAGCTCAAGTGCTCAAGAATATAGACCTTGAAGCAGCTCGCGCAACAGGAGATTACACAGCAGTACGCGACGCGGCAAGAAATTTCCGGGCTGACGTTATCATCGTAGGCAGTTCGGGGGCTTCGGTTTCCAGCAAACAGCGCATTCTCGGACAGACTCTCTACGCCGTAGCAAGTTCCGTAAGGCTTGAGGCAGTATTGACGGACACAGCTCAGACTGTAGGCTCTGAGGAGTTCTCATGGAGGCCGAGAAAAGCCGCTGAATGTTCGCTGTCTTTCGGTGAAGGTGCTGCAAGGGGACTCAGTTCATGCGGGACGAGAGCCGCAACAAGCATCGTCAACAAAGTAGCTTACGCGCTCACAGGCACAGGGGGTGCGGGCGGATTGCCGGGTTTAACCGTCAAAGTCATCATCAGGGATATAGACTTCAACACAGCACGAGCATTAAAGAACGAACTCTCACTAATGCCCGGTGTAAGCGGAGTATATCAGAGGCGTTATGTGAACGGTTCAGAGCTTGAGATTGATATTGTCTCGGACAAAACAGCCGATGATATTGCGGGCATTCTTGCTGACAGGAACTACGAGATAACCGACATGTCGAAGTCAGTTGTTGAAGGGAGAAGAAAAAGCAAAAGTGTATTATTCTAGGATATTGCTGCTTATGCTGTCAGTGAGTTTTCATTGCGCGGCTTCATTCGCTGAGTATTCAACTGATTACCTTTTGAGAATGACAATAGAAAGCCTCAGCTATGATGTTGGGGCTGATGTTGCGTCTGTTCGGGGTGTCGGGAAAATCACTCAGAATGACACTCAAGGACTCATTATCGCAAGACGTGCCGCAATCAATGACGCAAGGCGCGGACTTCTCATTCTCAAGCGCGGACTCATTGAGGGAAAACCTCTGAGTCCTGAAAGTGTTTCGGGGAATGTTCCTGCACTCACAATATTGTCTGAAGAAACAGGAGACGGATTATATTTCGTTGACATTGAGGTTTCACTCTCCGAGCTTTTAGACGATGACAGCAGAAATTCAAACATTAACTCAGGCACAAATTTTAAGGAGTGATATATTTAATATGAAACGTTCTTTTACTCTCAGGATTTTTTCAGCAATCCTATTAACCGCGATATTTTACGGGAGCGCATTCGCAATCAGCGCGGATGACTTTCTCCCCCCAGTTCAGGAGGAAAACCCCGCAAAACGTTCCGAGCTTCTCGAAGTGAAAGACACAAGCACAGTATCAACAGAACATGACGCTTCACTCGATGTCAACTTTACAGCAGCTTCAACCCTTCAGGACGCAATCAACGCCATAATCGCAAAACCTAAAACGGGCTGCCAGTTCGCAAGGGTTGCAGGCCAGACGGGTGTTACGGTTGTTGCGACTGGAATGGGAACGTACAATCCCAGCTATGAAAACGTCATGGCCTCACGGATTGAACAGAGAAACGCATACGTTCAGGCTTTCATGACGGCAAAAGCTGAAATGTCAAAAACACTTTCGGGAATCTCTTTCGAGGGCGCAACTTACTTGGAACGGGGAAGCCAGTCCGAAACAAACAGCTCAAGGACTCTCAACAACATATCAGCCTCAGTAAGCGAGAGGCAATCGCAATGGGCAAGAGCCGTCCTTAAAGGTTACGTTACATACGCAGTTCAGGATGACGGTAAAGGCCGTGTCTACGTTACAATCGTAAGCACTCCCAAAACACGCGGACAATTCAGCCGTAACGGTACTGACGGAATCACAGCAGGGAGTCTCAGAGACGGTATCAATTCCCTAATCGCCGAAATACGTAAAGGACTCGTTCCTCCTGTGGGCGGGAGAATCATTGAAGTACCCGGCACAGGCGAGGTAGCTTGGGTAGGATTCGGAAGCTCAATCGTGAGACTCGATCCCGAACCTGATGTACAGGCTGAACTTGAGCTTCAGGCGGAACAAATAGCGGGGTTAAGGGCGGTTGACGGTCTCGCGGGAATAATTTTCGGGGACGACACAAGCTGGCAGGGACATGCCGATGAGGACGCAAAACGTCAGGTGAAATCCTTCGAGTACATGCAGAAAGATGATCCCTCAACAAAAGGAACTGAGCAGGAAATTAAAGCCTATGAGAACCGAGTCCGCGAAATGCGCAGCCGACTCTCACACAGCGACACAGTATCAAGCCTCCGAAGGGGTGTCCTTCCTCCGGGGATAATGAGGCAGACAGACCTTGACGAGGACGGATATTTTGCTTACGGTATAGCGGTCTACCTTCCTTCGGCCAGCGATATGGCAGCAGAGGTAAAAAGGGAAATGGACACTACAACGATAGTCCGCCCCGTGAACCCTGACTCCAGTAACAGAAGGAACAATAACGGTAACAACAGCGGCTTAACTCCTGAGCGCAACACCAATCCCAATGCAAAGCCTGAATTAAAGCGGGGGCCTTCGGGTGTCGTTGAACAGAATCTCTAAAATATTGCGGGCAGTCTCACTCTTGGGGCTGCTCATTGTTACTTGTGCTGAGGGAAGAGAGGATTTGAGGCCGGCGTTAGAGTCGTTTCTTTCGGGGATTCCGTCTCTGTCATCGGGCGATGTCCGCGAGACTCTCATCTCAGACCTTAAACCTTCGGGCAACGGAATGAGCGTGTCATATCTCGTTTACGGCGGGAATGTTTACAGCCTCGTTACTGTTCCCATGCCTGAAGACTCAGAGGCTGATGTTTCGTCCGAGCTTGAAATTTCTGCACAGTCTAGGGTACTTCTTGAGGCGCAGTCGAGGTTAGCGTTCTTTCTCGGTGAAGGCGGTACTGACAGAAAACTCTTCAGGTATGATGATGCACTGGGTACGGCACTGCTGAAATACTATCGGGGCAGCATTGAAGGCCGTAAACTTCAAGGGATTGAGACTTCTGCGTCAACTCTTGAGGGCGGGAAATTTGCGGCGGGCTTGGCGTGGATTTCATCGGGAACTGCGGAGACTCTTACTGCTGATGTTCCAGAGGCCGGGACTCTTGATGATGATTATTGCAGATTCCTCTACAGGCAGCGAGCATTGAAACTCTTTGAGGCCGGACGATACGAGGAAGCACTGCCCGTTTTCAGGAACATTCACGATTTCAGGTGGTCAGATGTCGGGGCGTATCTTGATGCCTCAGAATGTTTCTTGAGGACGGGAAAAACTGAAGACTGCGTTAAACTTCTGACCGAATTAATTTCAACACTCGAAGAAAAGATGACAAGTTCAGACTTAACGAGAGCCGGAAAAATTTTCCGTGAAGCAGGCAGCAAAGAGTCAGCAAGAGATTCATTTGTCAAAGCAAGGAGAAAATATCATGACGAAAACAGGAAAGGTGATTTTATGCCTTACGTTGATTCTTTCAACAGCCGTTGAAGCAAACGCCGGAGTACGTCTCAAGGGCAAACTCTCAGATTTATACGGAGGCGGAACTAAAGAAACAGAAACAGCCCCTCGGCGCATTCTCCCCAAAAAAGGAGATATAGCAGTCCTTGTTGAAGGGGACGACAAACAGCACAGGGCAATAGCTGAAGCAATGATAATCGAGGAATTAAGATCAAGGGGTTACCGTGTTGTTGACGAGGCGAAAATGAAGCGAATCAAAGCCGCAGCAGCAAGAGCTAAGGCAGCAATTTACGCCCTTGAAGGGAACGTTGCGGGCATTCTCAGCCTCAACGCACATTACAGCGCAGCAGCAACAGTAGTAGCGCGTGTACAGGCGGAATACCCAAGAATGAATGAGTTTCAGCTCTATACGGGTACGGCTTCGGTAGTATTGCTTGCGGTAACATCGGGCGGAACAAAGTTAGGAGGCAGGGTAGCGGACGGGAAAACTATCGGTTACAGTATTGATGAAACAATGAGGAAGTCTCTTTATGAGGCTGTCAAAAATGGTATGCAGCAATTTTTCTAAACGAAAGGAAAAGTGATTTCACATGAAGAAGTTTTCAAAAGCAGTATTGTTGTCAATGATGTTTATTCTTGTCTGCGCTCCGTCATTTGCAGAAGATGTAATACGTATCGGCATTCTGAGATTCGCGTCAAAAGCTGACGGCATATCGCAGTGGAACGCCGAGTCAATCACCGATGAGCTTACCCGAATGCTTGCGAGTTCGTACTCAATCGCAATAATTGACCGTTCAAGCCTCGAAGCTATAGCGCAGGAACACAGAATGAATCTTGCCGGGCTCATCGACCCCAGAACAGCCGCGCAGTTAGGACATCTTGCGGGAATACAGTACCTTATAACGGGAGCGATAACACATTTCGGCATAACAGAAAATGTAGAAAGAAGCGACTCAACCGGGCTTTGGAACGTTATAGGAGGCAGGAGTGCCGGAAACTTGTTCGGCTCAAAAAAGGTTGAGAAAACAGAAAACGCCGAAGTTACACTGGATTTGAGAATAATTGACGTGAACACTCAGGAAGTCGTTCTGTCTATGGCTGAAACAGGAAAGGCAACCCGAAAAGCTACAGCCCAAGCCGATAATATTGGTGCTGCGAGTGCTAATGTCGACAGTACGAGCCTTAGAGACGCTGCTGTTTCGGACGCGGTCGCACGCATAGGCCAGAGGATAAGGGAAGCTGTTGCAGGAGAATACCCGCAGGTTTTGAGGGTAAGCGGAGGTGAAATATTCATCAGCATAGGCGCAACATCAGGAGCTAAAGTCGGAAATTACTACAAGATAAGCTATGAGGGAGAAGAAATTTATGACATGCGCGGGAACGTTATCGGAAGAGAGACAAAACCGATTGCGGTGATTCGTGTTGATGACGTGAAGAATGATTACAGCGTCGCACGTGTCGTGAAGAAAGCCGGAAATCCTGCGAACATTCAGAGAGGAGACAGAGTCGAGCCGTCCTCCAGCGGTGAGGCTTCAGATCTCGCGAAGAGAAAAGCATTCCTTGAGAGAAGGCCGCGAAAATTAACGGGTGCAGAGCTTGAAGGCGAAAATCTCGACAGCAGGTTAGACAGCATATCTTCAGAGCGTCCGCAGAGAACAGAGCACACTCCCACAGCAAGGCCGGAGCCGTCCGCAAACATTAGCGCGAGTTCCGTACAGCCTACGACTATGTACAGCGGAAGCAGCATCGCGAAATTCGAGACCGTATCAACGAACGCAAAGAAAGTTATTGAGGGCTACGGGCTTTCCGACAGAGAGGAAGAAAATCTTGTCGAACGCCACAAGCAGGCGGAAAAAATGTTATCGAGAGATGAGAAATTCAACAGGTACACGGAAATCTTCAACGCTGCGCCGTATGATTATCTTGCTGCGTATCAGGCCGCGAAAATAGCGTTTGACATAGGGCATAACGTTGAGGCAAGAGAATGGGCTGAAAAGGCACTGTCCGTTAATCCGAGATATACGCCCGCCAAAAAAATCCTTAAGGCAGCAAACAGCAAATTGAATTAGAGCGTTTGACCGCTAATCTGCCCATAACAGAATCAATAATGCCCTTCCTAATCTTTACGGGAAGGGTATAATTTTGTGCATTAACATTTAGGGGGATGAGTTTATGTCCTTTCTTGAAGTCAAGAATCTTTGCAAGTCATTTGATGAAACCGAGTCTATCAGGAATTTGAATCTCTCCGTCAGCAAGGGTGAGAAAGTCGTCATCATGGGAAGCCATAAGAGCGGAAAAACCTCACTGCTTAGAATCCTTAGCGGGCTTGACGCTCCCGACAGCGGTGAAATTCTCCTTGAAGGTATGCCCTTGTCATTTCACGGCAAAAACGGCAAAATCGGAATGTTCTCGCAGGATTTTCATCTGTTCTCAAACTTGAACGTACTCGATAATCTCTGTCTCGCTCCAGTAAAGCTCTATGGAGTCAGGCGCAAAAATGCTGAGGGTAAAGCTCATGAATGGCTCTCGAAAGCCGGACTCACCGAGAAAGCTAAATACATGCCTCATAACCTCTCAGAAGGACAGCGTCAAAGGGCAGCGATTTGCAGAAGCCTAATGACTGACCCGGAGATTATGCTATTTGATGACACGAAGAACGCTATCGACCCCAATGTTATGGACGAAGTTACGGCTATGATGAAGATGATCGCCAAGCACGATTTGACAATGCTTATCGTCTCGAACAATATCAACTTTGCCAATGATGTTGCTGAC
>JAFSLR010000106.1 GCA_017448375.1 Synergistaceae bacterium
AGACTACGATTTTGACGCGCTCGAATCCTTCATGATTGAGACGGTAGCGCATTTCACGTACAAGTTCA
This sequence comes from Synergistaceae bacterium, assembly GCA_017448375.1. Taxonomy (GTDB): domain Bacteria; phylum Synergistota; class Synergistia; order Synergistales; family Aminobacteriaceae; genus JAFUXM01. The sequence goes on from JAFSLR010000106.1 coordinate 69, forward strand.
GCCGTAACGCCTCCCCTTTCGCCAGGAGTGTCGAGCCTCACAGCACCGAGTCTTTCACCCATAGCGTGAGCGAGCCTCAAAGCCTCTTCGCATTCGTCGTGATAAGTGTCAACAAGAAACGTACGCCCGACTTCCGGGGGCATTGCTGCGTCATATGCTTCTGCGAGTTTGAGAGTGTCGCCCATGATGAGGACTGCGGCATGAGGGACAGTTCCTGAAGGTTCACGGCCTGCGAGTTTTGCGCCGAGAATGCAGCTTGCGGCCGAACACCCTCCGAACTGAACGGCTACGGACTCCATTACGGGAGCGATTGCGGGGTGAATGTGGCGTGCTCCGAAAACAAGTACGGGCTTTCCTCCGGCGGCATTGACGCATTCACGTGCGGCGGTTGCCCAAGCCGATGAGCTTGCGAGGAGTCCGAGTAAATTCGTCTCATGGTAACCGAATGCACCGTAAGCACCTGTGATTCTCATGACGACTTCTTTCGGGGAAAAATATTCTCCTTCTGGCAATGCTTCGATTGTTACGGGGGAATCCTTAAGGAGCTCTAATACCTCACCGAGTCCCGCGAACATTCCGGTTGTGCGTGTGAAAATTTCCGCTGTAACTTCTGTGTCGAGTTTGCTTACGGAAGATAATATATCGCGTGTGTTGATGAAATATATATCTGTTGTAGCACCTGATTTGATTTCGTCATGAGAGGCACTGCGGAGTCTTTTGGGATTAACCTTCAGGGCTGTTACATCTCTGAGGGAATTTAACACTGTTTGATTTCTCCTTTGCGTATTAGTTCAGGAATACGATGAAGAATGATGTTACCATGAAGATTACTGCGAGTATGATTGTGAGTTTCGTGAGGCCGGTGAATCTCTGCCACTGCCCTGTGTCAGCCTGAGTTCCTCCGCCGAAAACGCCTGAGAATCCGCCCTGTTTGCGCTGCTGAATGAGGACCGCGAAAATCATCATGACTGAAACGACGATATGAATTAATGCCAATAATGTACGCATAAAAATTTTACTCCTCCTGTTTCATATTACTGGGGTTAAAACGGGATAAAGTATATAACAATGACGGCTGAAAATACAAACGCTGAAGTACAAAAAAGACCCCGTGAATGTTCACAGAGCCTTTTATGATTTCGATTATGAGAGCGGATGACGGGATTCGAACCCGCAACATTCAGCTTGGGAAGCTGACGCTCTACCGTTGAACTACATCCGCATGATGTGCTTTACATCAGCAAAACTTGACGGGAGAAATTTTAGCGCATGATTAATTTTTCCGCAAGCATATAATAAGATTCTCAGGTTGATAAAAAAAATTCCCCTTCTGAATCTCTCAGACAGGGGAAATCTTATCTCATTTCTTACCCCGTTATAATACTGCTTCCCTTTATTAGGTAATCCATTCCAGACCACACCGTCAATATCATCGCTACCCACATCAACACCATTCCGCCGGGAATATTCAGTATCAGCATGATTAGCGCGATAATCTGGCACACCGTCTTTAGCTTTCCTCCTTTTGACGCGGCAATCACTACGCCTTCAGCAGCAGCAACGAGCCTCAATCCCGTAACAATAAACTCACGGGTTATGATTACCATCACAATCCACGCCGGAAGCCTGTCAAGCTCAATTAACGCAAGCATGGCCGCAATCACCAACACTTTGTCAGCAAGCGGATCAATGAATTTGCCCAATGTCGTAACAAGTTTGTACTTCCTCGCTATATACCCGTCAAAAGCATCCGTTATTGACGCAACAATGAACACTGCCGCCGCAATCGCATCTCCCCAGCTCAGTTCGGGAAGCTCAGAGCATACTGGGGTGTGTATCCTCAGAGACAGGAACAGCAGCACTAACGGCGCAAGGAATACACGTATAAGGCTCAATGTGTTCGGAACGTTGAAGATTTTTGACTTCATATTTTTATCACCTCCGGGAGTTGCTGAAATTATAGCCCGTTTACCCTTCTTGCGCTATCTTCTGCCACAATTCCTTCTGCTTCGCGCTCAAATGTCGCGGAATCTCTATTCTCACCCTCACAAATAAATCCCCGTTAGTGCCGTCTCTCTTTGGCATACCCTTGCCGCGTAACCTCAATTTCTGTCCGTCCTGTATTCCCGGGGGCATTTTCACCGCAACTTCCCCCGTTAAAGTCCCGACCGCCAAATCTTTACCCAACACTGCGTCGTAAACAGGCACTTTCACTTCACGGGTTAAATCATATCCGTTAAGCTCATATACAGGGTCAGGCGATATGTGTATAGTGAGGTGTAAATCTCCTCCCATTTCGGATTTTCCGCGCAAGGTTAATTTTGTGCCTTCAGTTATGCCTTTGGGAATGTTCACGCTCTGTGTACGGTTTCCGATTTTCAGGCTGAATTTTCCCGCCTTGAATGCTTCCTCAAGTGTTAAGGTTATTTCCGCATTGCTGTCTTTTGAGACTGGATGATGATAGCCCGATGAGCCGAAATTCCCTGAGCCTGAAGAGCCGAAAAGATCCCCCAATCCACCGAATCCCCCTGAACCCCCGAATAATGTCTGGAAGAAATCGCTGAAGTTCCCGCCGAACTCAACACGCTGATAACCCCCAGATGAACCCCAGCCCGGAGGAGGCGTGAAATCTTGTCCCTGCTGCCAGTTCATTCCGAGTGTGTCATATTTTTCGCGCTTGTCGGGGTCTTTAAGGACTTCGTACGCTTCGTTAATCTCCTTGTATTTTTCCTCTGCTCCGGCTTCTTTGTTTATGTCGGGGTGATATTGCTTGGCGAGTTTCCGATATGCTTTCCTTATGTCGTCTGTTTTTGCGTCTCTCGAAACCCCTAGAATTTTATAGTAATCTTTATATTGCATCGTCAATTAACATCTCCTTTTTTCACTGACTAATTTTAACCTTGACTTTTTATTTTGCAACTGTTGAATAAAAATAGAGCCTCCCAATTTGAGGAAGCCCTATTGATTTTTGATGTTTCGATTTTCGACTGGCCGTAACGCTATTAATGTTTCGATTTCCGTCCGGCCATGAAGATTAAAGCTATTGCAGGAAGTATTACCCCGAATGCCTCACAGCCTCCGCCGCCGCTAGAACCCTTTGCACCCGTCTGGTTGCCAGTGTTCCCCGTATTGCCCTGAGTCCCTGTTTTAGTGCCGTTACTCTGTGATGAACCCGGCTTCACCGCCATTACGACAGAACCGTAAATCTTTCCGTCATTCCCCGTTCCATCAGGCACAATAAGAAGGTTACCCTCTGAGCTCTTCACGATCTGCGGGCCGTCATTCACTCCCAACGCCGTAACGTTCGCCAAGTATGCTGTGAGTTCCGCGTTTATTCCTCGTCCGCCGTCAGCAGTCGTCAGCTTCAACGCTCCAGCCGTAATCGCCTCAGAAGCCTTCACTCCACCAGTACCGATTATCGGCCATGAAGAATTTACGCCCTTGAAGTCAATCCTAAGCTCCGAGAATATCTCATCAGCAAGAGTCCCAGATATTGACGGGAACATTCCAGACTCGCTCCCTGATACATTCTTCCCAGACATGTCATAGCCTAATATACCCTGCAATTCCGCGCCGCTGAATGTCCATGAGTATGTCAGAGGGAATATATCCCCTTCCTTTAAGCCCTCAAAGTTCACGTTCACTCCCGCTTTGCCCGGTGCTAACGTGTAACCGTCAGATGCCGTGTAGCTCTTCACCGTGTCAAACGTCAACGCCGCATTCGTCAAATCCGTAATCTGTCTGGCCGTTATATTCCCCCAGATGTTCGCAAAACTCGACTGGAATGATGACGAACTCACCATAGATGAGCTCACGTCCGCAAGCTGTAACGATATGTCATACTCCGTAAGCTGCTGAACATATCCCTGCAAGTAATCCATTATCTCAGGCGATGTATTCAGATAACTGTACGTGTATTCCGTAACCTTTATCGGCTTCTGGTCTGAAACACGTTCACCCGAAAGATTTCCCCTTATTGTTGAGGCCGTAATCGTTACATAGGTTTCGCCCGGCGTGAAACTCAATACCGTTATGTCGCCCGTGTCCTTGTTGATACGGATTATGTTGGGCTTGTCGCTCGTCCACTCTACAGGCTCTTCATCTGTACCGTTTCCGCCCAAAGCTGTACGCCCGTTAGTGTAGTAGATTTTTGCTATGAGACTTGCTGTCTGCCCGACACGCCGTAAGTTGTTGGGTATTCCGCTTATCTCAAGACTCGAAATCGTGTAGGACGCTGTTTCCCTGTCCTCTGAGCTTGCCCGCGTACCGTCAAAGAAACATGCTCCGACATCAAGCGCAATCTGTGAACCCTGTGATATTCTCGCCACTCCGCGTTCGTCCGTCGTCGGGAACATTCCGCGCCTCGTGTAAGGTATGATGTTCGTTGCACGGTCAATAAGTGGCAGTGCAGCATCTTCACTCAGCATTAACGTCATCAGTCTTGTACGGCTTGAAAGTGTGCTCCCCAAATAAGGCGGTATGTTGCTTCCCAAGTCTGTGCGTTCGTTTACGGCTAATGTGTTGTTGCTGAAGAATGTTGAACGTGTCCAGCTCTTATTCGGGTAAGCTGTCCTGTCGGTGTCATTTCGTGTCTCGGAGTAGAAGTCAGTAACTCCCGTTCCAGTTCCGTAAACACCGATTCGGTTGTATCCGCCTGATGAAATATTCCCGTCAGACCAGATGTCGTATGTTCCTTCGTCAGTGTTCCCGACCATTATCGTACCTGAAAGCTGAAGTTTGCTTCCGTCTCCGAGATATATAGCTCCGCCCTTGTACTGTGAGCCGTTCACAGAGAATGTACAGCTTTTGACGATTGTAGTTTTCTCGCAGTGAACAGAGAGTCCGCCGCCGCCTGATGAACCTTCTGCACCGTCATCAATATGATTGTCGTAGAATGTGCAGTTTACGATCTCTACATCTTCATTCTGAATCGGCTCAGCTGCTATGTATGCTCCGCCGCCTTCACCCGTATTCCCGGCAAGTACCAGCCTGTTTCCGCTGAATGTGCAGCTTGTGATTGTCGCGTCATTAGCCACAACGTATAATCCTCCGCCGTTCCCCTCAACACCTGACGTGCTGTTTTCCTCAAGCATTGTTGATGTCATCGTGAACTTTGAGTAATTGCTGGGGTTGTCGCTGTTCTGGTTGAAGTAAATTGCACCGCCCGATCTCTGGCTCTTGTTCTCACGGAGGAAACACAACGTTATGTTGACTGTTCCTTGAGCGTAGATTGCGCCTCCGTCAAGTTTGGAGCTTGTGTTGTTCCTGAAGGTTGATGATGTTATTGACGATGTGCAATACCCTGCAAGTGTTACCGCTCCGCCGTTGCCCGAAGAAGTTGTGTTTGTCGCAAAATATGAGTTCGTTATGCTCACCTGCGAGGCTTCAGCGTATAATGCTCCTCCGCCCTGAACCGCTGAGTTTCCCGTGAAGATTGAGTCTGTTACGGTCATTTCTCCGGCGTAAGAATATCCGGCTCCCCCGCCTTGTTCGGCAGTGTTGTCCGTGAACGTTGACTGTGTCAGAGTGAGTTCACCCAGAGAATATAACGCTCCGCCTCCCTGATGATTCCCCGTTCCTGTGCTTGAGTTCGCACCGCTAACGCCGAAATCCGAGCTTACAGAGACGATATGAGCCGCCCAGACTGCACCGCCTGACCCTTCGGAAGTCTGGTTGCTTATGGATGAATTGTTCAGCGTAATCTTTGAGTTGTAAGAGGCCGCGAATCCTCCGCCTAATTTCGCTTTGTTCTCAACAGTTACAGAGTAGCCGTCAAAAATTATGTCCGAAGAATACGTACATAATGCCCCGCCGTAAGACGCTGCCTCGTTCCCGTCAAAAGTATAATTCCGCGAGCTTCCGAGAGTTGTTGATGACGCTGACGTACCACCGATATATATTGCGCCTCCGCTGCCTGTTGAAGTTGACGTTGTGTCTGACTTTGAGGACGTATTCCCGTTGAAGTAAACCGTGCCTTCTGGGAGCTGTGAGCCTTCATACACCCATAAAGCACCGCCGTTGCCGTCATTCGCAGTGTTCCCCGTGAACGTTACAGTAGGTGTGAATGCGATTTGGCTGTATTGCTCGGCGTAAATTCCTCCGCCTGAAGTCCCCGCTGAGTTTCGGGTGAATGCCGTTTCACTTTCGCCCGTAATGTTAAGCGCAGTCT
>JAFSLR010000107.1 GCA_017448375.1 Synergistaceae bacterium
CCAATCGACAAAGTAATCTCAGCTCATGACGGATTGAGCCTTACTGAGGCAAACGACATTTTGTGGGAGCATAAACTCAACTCTCTTCCTGTTGTTGATGATGACGGAAACATGGTAGCGTTCGTTTTCAGGAAAGATTACGACATGCACAAAGAAAACCCGCTGGAACTTCTCGACTCACAGAAACGTTACATGACAGGTGCAGGGATTAACACGCGCGATTATGAGGAGAGAGTCCCCGCGCTTGTTGATGCCGGAGCTGATGTACTGTGCATAGACTCGTCTGAAGGTTTCACGGAATGGCAGAGGCGGACTCTTTCGTGGATTCGTGGGAAGTACGGCGACTCGGTGAAGGTCGGCGGTGGAAATGTAGTGGACGCTGACGGGTTCAGATTTTTGGCGGAAGCCGGAGCGGATTTCGTGAAGGTTGGAATCGGTGGCGGCTCAATCTGCATTACCCGTGAAGCGAAAGGAATCGGGCGCGGTCAAGCGACATCAGTTATTGAGGTCGCAAAGGCACGTGATGAATATTTTGCTGAGACTGGGATATATGTCCCTGTGTGTTCGGACGGCGGTATAGTCATGGATTATCACATAACGCTTGCGCTTGCTATGGGTGCTGACTTCTGCATGTTGGGGAGATATTTCGCGAGGTTCGATGAGAGTCCGACAAACAGAATAATGCTCAACGGGAACTACGTCAAAGAGTATTGGGGCGAAGGGTCTTCACGCGCAAGAAACTGGCAGAGATACGATTCGGGCGATTCATCACAGGCAAAATTGTCGTTTGAGGAAGGAGTCGACAGCTACGTACCTTACGCGGGGAGTCTGAGGGACAATGTTACAGAGACGCTCAGCAAGATTAAATCAACGTTCTGCAACTGCGGGGCATTGAGCCTTCCTGAGATGAGAGAGAAAGCAAGATTGACTCTCGTTTCACCCGTAACACTCATTGAAGGGGGAGCGCATGACGTTATGATGAAAGAGGCTGTGAGGCGCACGAAATAGAGACAAAAAAAATTCCCCCTGTCATGAAAGGTTAAGGCGGGGGGAATAATTTCGTTTTCTCACAACTACAAGCTGAAGTGCTAATCCGTTGACGACATCAGAAGACACCGTTCCGACTCCAAGAGGGCGGCGTTCATTTTCTGGAATGAGGAAGGGAACTTCACCTGCGCCCTTGTTCTCGTGGGTATATTTCGACCAGCCTAAACGCGCTCCAATGTTCACCCAGACCATTCCAGCGAGCATTGCAACGATGAGTCCTAATGTGGCCATGATGATTCCAAGACTCAGCATTCCGTCATTGCCCATCTGCTCAAAGAGAGTGCCTGCTGTTGTTGCCGCACCGTGTCCGCCCCAATAGGTGAAAATCGCCATCATTCCCCAAGCGTAGGGCTTATCATTGAGCCGAAAATCGTGGTCGTAGCACAACGTTAATCATTGGTGTAGCCATTCCAGGCCATGTTGACGGAATATCAATCCAGCCCAAAACTTGCCGAATTTCCGCCGTCCCTTAAAGTGCAGTCAAGTAATTTCATGATTATTACCCCCTATAATGATTTATGCGACTTTGTGCGACGGTTCAGCCCCGCCCAGAATGTTTATTACCTCGCTGACGACTTCCATACCCATGCGGTACAATGCTTCCTCAGCACATGCGCCGATATGTGGAGTGCCGACGAAATTGGGAAGCTCGAAGAGTTTTGAGTTTGATTTTGTCGGAGGCTCATTGACGAACGCCTCACACGCGGCTGCACGGAGTTTTCCGGCTTTAAGCGCGCTGTACAAATCTTCCTCATTGACGATACCGCCTCTTGCAGCGTTTACGAGGATTGCGCCTTTCCTGAAACAGTCGAACGTTGAGCCTGAGATGAGATCTTTTGTTGACGGTGTGAGAGGAACGCTAACGTTTACGATGTCAGAATTTGCGATTAAATCCTGTACAGTTTCATACTTGACGTAGCTCATTTTCTGCATGGCCTCAGCGTTGACGTAGGGGTCATAGCCGATAACGTTCACCCCGAAACCGTTACGGAGGATTTCAGCGGCTCTTCGTGCGATATTCCCTGTGCCTATGAGGCCGAGAGTTTTCCCGGTAAGCTCCATTTAGGAGTGAAAACTTTTACCCCCCTAAAATATGGGGGACTTGCTTTTGCCTCCCTTACGTAAGAGGAGGTGTCCCAAAGGGATGGAGGGGTCGCGCTTCCTTGACAAGGGGAGGTGTCTGCTATAAATCGGCATAAAAAAAATGAGTCCCACCGAAAAGGACTCGCAGTCAGGAAATTTCTACAATCTTTGCTCCGATGTTATTTCGTCTCGCTCATCTATTCTTTGTCTGTAATCTGCTGTACGGCTTACGAGTGTTGAAATGTATTCTGATATTACGGCAGCACCGATTGTTGAATGGAATAAGCTCACACTTGAAGTTGAAACGTACAAAGTAAGGTCAGCGTATTCATGGATTGGGCCGCTTAATTCGTCAGTGATGAGGCAGATTTTCGCGCCTTTTCTGCGGGCTAAGGAGGCGTATTTGATGTCGGTCTTGTAGTAGCGGGAGAAGACGAACATTATTACAGCGTCATTTTCGGTAGCGTCCTGCATTCGGCTTATGGACATTCCCTCGCCGTCATTGAGGCATATAACGTTAGGGAGCATGAACGAAAGAGTCCGGCTGAATGTCAGAGCGATTCCCCTGCACCCCCGAAGGCCGATGATGTATTTGTGCTGTGATGACGTAAGAATCTCGGTTACTCTGGTGAAGTCCTCTTTGCTGTTGCTGAAAACTGAGATCATATTCTGGTACATGAAGGTCTGAAACTGCAAAGACGGATCAGCGTGCGGGAATTTCTCCCTGCTCTGTGTCATTCTCTCGCTGATGGACAATCCCGTGAAAGCATTCTCAACTAACATGCTGTAGACCTGAGATTTTATGTCCTTGAGGCCCTCATAGCCTATGATACGGCAGAAACGAATCAATGACGCTTCACTTACTCCGATTTCGCGGGCTGTATCCTGTGATGAGAGTCCGGCTAATTTTTCCTGATTGTTGAGGAAGTAATCTGCTATTTTGCTCTGTGTCCGCGTGAATTTCGTGTGCTTTAGCCTGTCTATTAATGTGCCTGTTATGTTAATCACCTCAAAATATATTTCTGTGCGTTCCTGTATCTAGTAACGGCAGTTAAAGTGTGAAAAATGATTCCTGTCATGGGAAAACTATTTTCTCCGTGCAAATTTTCTCCTGAGGAACTCAAAAGGTTTTGCGGAATATTCGAGGAAGAATTTATCCCTCAGAATGAAGAGTGATGATACATATACTGCTGCGCCCGTGAAGATCATGATTGCTGTGTGAACGGGTGAAGGGGTCAGCTTTGAGTTCAAGAAGATGAGAACTGCGAGCATTATTCCTCCGGAGATGTAATAATTTATGCCTGAAATGATTACGCGGTAAGAGCTGATTTCCTTTCGCACAATATAGAACTGAACCGATGTAACTGCTATTTCGGCAATGACTGAAGCGAACATAGCCCCGTAAGACTGGTACATTCTGATGAATATTAAATTAAGCGGAAAGTTTATAGCTGCTCCGATTGCTACTGAATATGTGAAGAGATGCTGTCTTTTTGTGGGAATGAGATACTGTACTCCTGTTGCACTATCAAAACCTATAATAATAATAAGAAAGCTGGAAATTTTGAGAAGCCCCGCTACCTTGCCATATCCCGGACCGAAAAACCAAGGGACGAGATTATCTGATATTCCGATAAGCCCGAAGCACAACGCAATACCGAGAAACAATACGAATTGATAGCTTTTGTACATATAGAAGTTGATATGCTCTTTATCGTTCTGGCCGAAAAGGTAGCCTATTCTCGGAATCATGACCCCTGCAAGCGAAGTTACCAGAGCAAGCACTATCCTTGAAATTTTCAGAGCCTGCTCGTAATATC
>JAFSLR010000108.1 GCA_017448375.1 Synergistaceae bacterium
AGTATGTTATTGTCTGCACTCGTCATCGCTCTTCACTCCTCGCTATATTCTCATTCGGTGCACTGTTAGTCGCCTCTAGGGCTTGCGCTATAAGGGCTTTATCTTCTTTCTGCTGTTGCTTGGTCTTCGATTTTACCCCCGGCGGTAATCTCTTGAAATTCTCTACTGCCTCACGCGGGATTACCCAGTTACGGCCGATTTTCGCAGCTCCGTCAAACCTTCCTTGACGACAAAGAATATTAACCCGTGTTCTATCTACGTTTAGCATTTTTGCAGCTTCAGAAACAGAGACTAAATCAGCGATTATATTCATCGCATTATCTCCTTTCATATCATATGTTGATATATTAATTCTATCTACCTATAAAAACAATAAGTATATATACTGATTGATTTTATCGTCATAGGTTATATAATATGCACCGTCAACAGGAAATCAGCCCCGATACCTTAGACAAATTCACGAAAAGGAGATTACATCATGTCTACACTAAAAGAACTCAGAAAAGAAGCAAGCGAACTCGGTATCAAGAGATACAGCAGAATGACAAAATCACAGCTTGAGGCCGAAATCGCCAAAATCACAGATAACTCACAGCACGAAAAGCCTCAAACCTGCTCAATTCCTGATACCACGAACATTACGCCCGCTGATGATACACAGGAAGATACGCAGAATGCACAGCCTGAAAACGTGAAATTCGTTGTCGGAAAAACATATCTCTGCGGTCATTCAGTCTGGGGGTTAGATTGGGACGGCTATAAAGCTACACACCACAGCTACAAAATCACTATCACGGGCAGAAAAGGGAATTATCTCACTATTCATGATGAACTCTACGGAGAAACGGCAAAAAGAAAACTATTTGCGAATGAAAAAGGCGTGGAATATATACGTCCTAAAGGATCATACGGTGCTTATCGCAAGCTCGTTCTTTTTGCCGATTATCCCACAGTCGAGCCGGAAATACCCACAACACTGCCCCCAGATGTCGCAAGCAATGAGAGTGAGGCCACTGCACAGCCGGAAGCACTTCCCGCAAAAATCCTTGCCGCTAAAGACATTGCCCGTTTGGAAATGCTGGAATCTCTCCCGCGTCCTGTCCTCGCAAATTTCGCGCATAATGAGCGCATTGACACTGACGGAATACCTACAGACAAAATGCCCGCATATGTAAGCCGTGTCCTTGCCGACAGGCTCATGAACATATCTCGCGGAGTTGAAATTACTGACGGCGGAATCGCTGTTCAGACTCCTCTTCTGACTCTCTTCAGGAACACACAAGGCTACATTCCAGCCAATATCCGCTTCAGAGTTGCTTGCTATTATTATGGATATGACAATAACGGCACAAAATACGTGGTGTCCATCGACAACAGACAACCCAAGACAGTATGCGCGTCAATCTGGGGGGACGGAAAAATCAAAAGTACACTGAATTTCGCTGTGTCTGTCATTGATGGAGTTGAATCGTTCACTTTCTCAATATTCAGATTCCCAGGCTCAAATGCAAATATAGAGTTCACTGTCTCTGCTACTGATATTGAACCGGATTACAATGATCCAGACTACCCCGGCTATATTCCCGCCTTTCACTCTGAATTACGCTATGAAGATTACTTAAAAAAAGGATTTGTCCCGCCAATTTTCGCAAATGCTCCCACGATTGAGCCGGAATTACCCACGACACAGCCTGCTGAATCTGCACAGCCCGCTACCACCGATAACATCGGCTTCACTGTCGTACCCTCCGAGCATATCGAACGCCCTAAATACACCTCATACCCCAACACCATCACCGATGAATGCCCCTACACTGTCATTCCTGCTTGCGACATTCCCGCTCACAATCACGCCGCGGCTGTCGTCCCTTACGCTGACGCTCGCAACATTCGCAACTTCTTCCACATTCTCGCAATATACATCAGAATGTGGCTTGCTATCAACATTCACAAACTCAACATTGCTATTCCCATGCCTAGCGTTTTCCCTCCCGTTATCATTCCTGCCACCGTCAAGGACATCACTCCGCAACCAGCCACGCAGAAACTCGACCGCTTATGGTTGTTTGCTGATGATATGAAAGACTACAACATGATACGCAGGAAAAACAAATCTCTCATTGACGCTTGCGATTCGGAGGAGGCTATTACCGCTCTTATGCTCACTCTCGACACTACTGACATTCTCAATCAAGCTAATTATTGCAGAGTGCATTTGTGCACAGGTATTCCACATAGCTCTGACCACAAATCTGATGAACAGCTCGCAAGCGAATTTGCCGCCGTTATCATGAAACGTAGGGCAAAAAAACTTAAAGCAAGTCAGCCGAAAACACAGCAAAAGCCCGAAAAGAAAGAACCCGCTCCGGCATCAGCACCCGAACTTAACGGCAAACTCATTGACACTGCTAACCTTCACGGTAACGATTGGCGCAACGCTCACAGACATAACATCTCCGTCATTACTTCCTGCTTGTTCCGTGAGGCTGTTACCGCCCTGTTACTGAAAGTCTCCGTGTCCACTATTCGCGAAATTGGAGGCCAGCTAGGCACTCTCAATAAACACGTGAAGGGCAATAAATCCCAGCTCATCGCCCGTTTCGTTGATAGGCTCTTTGAGATTAGGAGCATTCGCAACAAAAAGACCGTAACAACAACGACAACGCCACATAATGCCACGTCAACACAGCATAAAGGCTTTAAGATTGTCCAGCTCAAAAACAGGCAGTTGGGCTTCATCTTCTCCGAGTAACTCTCCAAACGGGGAATATCACACGCGCAGGTATTCCCCCGCTATCAATACTAGCTCATGTTTTCGGGCGTAAAACGTACTACGTACCCAGTTGTGTATTCCCAGAAATGCACTTACTGTCTGTTTCTCTATATAGTGTTCATTCAGTATCTTTAACAGGTCGCGCGCACTCGTTACCGTTATCACATTCCCACAGCGCAAATCTTCACGAAGAGTATCTACAGCTTTCACCCTCCGCATTACTCGTTTCAGCTTGCTCTCTAATCCTTCCACCCTCATCACATATGCAAGAACGGGATCTGACACACCCGATACTTTTCCAGAATTGCCGTAACTTTGCCCGCTTATATCTCCTGCATCGCGGAGCATGTCTAACTCTCCTGTCAGTTTCTCGCAAGTCTTGACATTACGTTTGTAGCTGTATAACACTTTCTCCGTGTACCTGTAATATTCTTCATTCGTCATTCGCGCCCTCCACCTGTATATTTCATCATCTCGATTTGCGTCATATCCTCTACACCCGATACCCTTTGCGCTTTTATTCCCCATATCTGTGTGTCATTCTTTATCGCTCCCCCTTCCTTCAAACAGTCAAATAACGCCTTCAACCTGTTATCTATATCCCATCGCCGGTTATCCTTCACCCTGAAAAGCACCCGCACTTCTACATTCCCTTCATACGGCGGCTTCTCACCCCATGCCTCACGGATTATCCCTGACACTTCCTCTTGCCATTCTTCCACCTCCATACGCTTGTATCTTATTCCGTTGCGCCCCGTTCGGTACATATGATTCACTGTCGGCGGTAATCCCTTTAGTATTACTCGCAATAATCCGCTAATCGTAATCACTCCTCACTTCCTATCATTACTCGGTTTTTCTGGATAACACTATTATATGTTATAATCTGCTAAAATTCATAATTTCTGTGAACCTTTTATTTCGACTATTGCTTGACAATGAATCCTCCGTTTTCTTTACGGGGGATTTTATTATCCATGACAGATTTATCATAATTTTTCCTTATATTTTCTCTTCACAATGTAAATGAAATTAGGGGTATTTATACATATTTTGAAGGTTTGAAGGTTTTAACCATAAACCCGCATGAATACTAATGTTACAAAAATACGATTTGAAGGTTTTATGAATATTGTTGAAGGTTTCTATACAATTCTTGAAGGTTTCCAGTCATATCAAGTATTTACAAATCTTTGATGAATACTGACTTTGAAGGAGTTACATAAACCCGCATGAATACTAGATACCTTCAAAAACCTTCAAAAAACCTTCAAAAAAAAATCCATAAATATAGATAATTACTAAATACCTTCAAAACCTTCAAAAATATATATTAATGATACTAACAATCTGACCAATTCACGAAGAACAAAAAAAACTCCATAAGGATTTTTCCCTATGGAGCTTCTTTTCTTTTATTCTTCAGGTAATCCGTATGTCCCCCAACCTGTTTTCTTGATTAACCCTTCTTTTGCGAGCCGTAGAAGGTTTGTTTGTGCGGTTTTGAGTGGAAGATGAGCAATCTCGGATAACTGCATTGGAGTAATTGAGGGATTGTCCTTGAGAAATGCCAGAATTTGAGACTTCCATTCAGGCATGGTAAACGCTTCAGCCTCACCCATAAGTTGCCAGCCGAAGCCGTCAAGTTTCATGATGAAGTCTTTTTCCTCGACATCACGCCCCGTGCGGTGTAAAGTCCCCATATTGGAGTTGCGCTCTCTCTTGAGAGAAAATATAGTGTCCGCCGCGCCGGAAATGCCCTGTGAGCCGGAAATCTCCGAGAGCCAGTCTCCTTCCATGCCCTTTTTGAGGTGATGAAGAATGAGGACAGCAATGTTAGCCCTGTCTGCGCTGTATTTTATTCTGCTGACAGTATCATAATCTTCAGCGTACATACTGCCTTTGCCCGAAAGCTGTTTTCTGAACATCTGGAAGGTGTCAATGATGACGAGTCGAGAATCCTCATGCTGTTCAATCCACCAGTCAATGTAATCGAGACCGCCCAAATGCTGACGTGGAGCGTCAGTAATGAGAGTGAGCTTTGAGAGGTCGTCATTGGGAGAAAGTATATCGGAGCAATTAATTCTGTCTTGGAGTCTCCTTTCAGTGTCTTCGAGAGCGAGATAGAGAACGCTCCCTTTCTTGACGTTAATTTTGCCTAGAACGCACCCGCCGATGGCGACACCAACAGCGAGGTGCAAAGCGAGAATGGATTTGCCGATTTTCGGTCCTCCCGCGAGGATCGACAGACCAGAGGGCAAAAAGCCATCAACGGCCCATTTGACTGGAGGAAAGACTTTGTAGCGTAAATCCTGAGCGTTGATGAGGGACATGCGGCCTTGAATATCCTTAATTCTCTGAGGAATAACGGCCTGTGAAATATCATCATTAAGGACGGAGGCGGTACGTTCGTCCCCGAAGAATAAGGAGAAGTCGTCCCAGTCGGACCCGTCCGCCGGATTGTCG
>JAFSLR010000109.1 GCA_017448375.1 Synergistaceae bacterium
CTTTAGCGGGATATGCGCGGGAGTCAGGAAGAATGACAAGGAGCTTCTCCAGAAAATCAATGAGGCAATAGACAGCATAAAGAAGAGTGAACGCCGTAGCATAATGGAAAAAGTAGTAGCGAGGCTCTGGAAGAATTTGTAACAGTAAGAAAAAATCCCCCCGGCCATCAAACTGAGGGGATTATTTTTGCGTTAAGCCTTATAGACCAGCGGAATGAGGAAGCCTTCTGCAACTTCGTCCGCCATTGCCTTGCCTTCGAGAATCTCAAGGAGTTTCAGCGCAAAGAATGGCGTTACTGCCGGGCCTTTAGCGGTCGTGATGTTCCCGTCAGTCTCTACGATATGAGAGCCGATTTTCGCGCCCGTAAGATGGGATTCGAGTCCGGGATAGCACACTGCTGTTTTATCCGCGAGGACTCCTGCACGCCCTAATGCCGCCGGAGCTGCACAGATTGCCGCGATTAACTTCCCTTCAGCATGATACTTCTTCACGAGTTCCTGGAGCCCGTCATGATCCTTGATGTTCAGGGTTCCGCCCGGAAGTATGAGCATGTCGAAATTGTGCGCTTTAACCCCATCGAACATCGCATCAGTACGAACGGGGATTTTGTTCTTGCTGATTACTTCCTGATTTCCCGTGAGTGATACTGTTGTTACGACTACGCCTCCGCGCCTGAGAATGTCTACTGTCGTTAATGCTTCTGTTTCCTCGAAGCCGTCAATGAGAAATATTGCTGCTGTCTTCATGTTTTAATCACCCCAATGAATTTTTTTCAATTATACCCCTTCAATTCTTGTGGTCGATTGCCTCGTCTCGTGCTTCAGGCTTCAATAACCATTGCCCCCAGTCGAAACGAATCAATCCGCCCACAATGTAAAGCGCAAAAAGAAATAACGGCGCACCCTTCTTCAGGAACACAAACGACAGCACAAACATCGAAAACAGCACAAGGCATTTCACACCGTCAGCAGTCTTCTTCGTCAGCTTCTTCATGTTAGCGTATGGAATACTCGAAATCATCAGGAAACCAGTAAATCCCATCACGCACGCCATTAACCACGCAGGAAGATTCAATCCGGCAATCACGAATGATGACACGAACAATCCTCCCGCAGGACACGGCAAACCCTGAAACGGCCCGGGAACATGCACAACGTTGAAACGCGCCAATCTCAATGCCACGCACAGCGCAAAGAAACTCGCCGCCACAACTCCCGCAATGTTCAGCTCACGCACCGAAACTTGATACAGCAATATTGACGGCGCAACACCAAAGCTCACCAAGTCCGCAAGGCTGTCGAACTCTAACCCGAACTGAGAGCCGCCACCCAGCATTCGCGCAACTTTCCCGTCAAAACCATCAAATATCACCGCAAAGAATACCAGCCACGCCGCCTGAACATAACGGCCATGCAAGACCATTATCAGCGAAAACAATCCGCACAATAAATTCCCGCTTGTTACCATGTTGGGAAGTATGTGCTTGAACTCCATCGGCTTTTTTCCTTTCCGTCCCATTATCCGCCGTATTCTCAGAAAATCTTTCAACCTTTAATCACTCCTATTAATGTTTCTCCGGCTTTTACATTTTCGCCCATCTTAACACGTATTAATGTATCACACGGAACGTACAAATCAACCCTTGAGCCAAGTTTTATCATTCCGTAACGCTGTCCAACGTCAAGAATATCGCCCCTCTTGAGCCTGCAAACAATTCTCCTTGCCACGAGTCCCGCAATCTGTACCATCATTACGCGCCCCCATTGTGTCGAGAGTCCAACGTAATTGCGCTCGTTAATCTCTGAGGCTTTCGGGGAAAATGCCGCGATCTTTTTTCCCGGGACATATTCAAGGTAATCGACACGGCCTGTACAGGGTGTTCGGTTGACGTGAACGCTGAAGAGATTCATGAAGATTCCGACTTTCAGGGCACGACCCGTAAATTCGTGTTCGCATTCGGAGATCTCTACGACTTTACCGTCAGCAGGCGAGTAGAATCCGCCGTCCTCGTAATTCGCTGTCCTCTCAGGGTCCCTGAAGAACCACATCACAACGCACAGTATCACGCACATTACTGCGCAGGGAATCCACGATATAAACGCGAACGCCCCCGCGCATAATGCTAGGAATGTTATTGTCGGCAATCCGTCTCTAGCTATTCTCATCTTCAGCCTCGAACGGAATCGCAGAAGTCATATCATCGCCATCATCGCTTGCCTTTATGACGCTGCTGTCTGCTACTGTGTCGCCCTCGTCAAGACGAACGATAATATTACCGACTGAATGACGCTTCATTACGCTTATTCCTTCAACGGGCATACGAATCATTCGGCCTTTTGAGCTGATTGAAATTATTTCGTCCCCGTCCCTTACTGTTACGCTTACGGAAAGACGGCCGGTTTTCTCTGTGAGTTCCATCAGGCATATACCGCCAGTCCCCCTGTGATGAGGCATGAATGACGAGAACTCCACGCGCTTTCCGATTCCCATTTCGCTTATGACGAGAATAGTACGGCTGTCATCAACTACATCACAGCTCAATACGCGGTCATTATTCTTCATTCGGATTGCGATTGCTCCGCGTGCTGTCCGTGTCAATGGCCTGAACTCGTTTTCGGGGACTCTCAGTGCCAGTCCGTTCCGCGTAACTATCACGATGTCATCTTTGCCCGTAGTGAGTCTGACCTGTGCAATCTCATCACCCGCATCAAGTTTCATGATTCGTTTAGCGCGGTTTGTTGATTTAAGCTCGTCAAATGATATTTTCTTGGCGATACCTTTCCTTGTGATGAAGAATGCGTACTTATATGTTCCGCTGTCTTCGCTCGCAATGTTCACGATTCTTTCACGCTCAGCAAGAGGAAGATAACGCGCAGCAGGTTTTCCCTTTCCTGATTTCGTTTCGGGAATCTCGTAGCTCTTAACGGTCATGATTCTTCCGGCGTTCGTGAAGAAGTAGAGATTCTTACGTGCTGTTGTTACGCAAAGTATTTCAATGCTGTCGTCCTCGTGAATGGTTGCACCGCGCTTGCCTTTTCCGCCCATAGCCTGAAGACGGTATGTCGCTAAGGGCTGACGTTTGATTAACCCGTCTTTCGATAGAGTTATGATAATGTCATCGTCCGGGATTAAATCCTCGTCAAAAATTTCTTCTTCCTCTTCAACAATCGCCGTACGCCTTTCATCGCCGAATCTCGCGGACAAGTCAACAAGTTCCGAACGTATTACCCCGTCAAGAACTTTCCTGTCTGAAAGAATGCTGTTGTAGCCGGAAATGTCAGCAAGAAGTTTCTGCTGTTCCTCGTCAAGTTTATCGCGTTCAAGCCCCGTGAGTCTCTGAAGCCTCATGTCAAGAATAGCCTGTGATTGAGCCTCCGTGAACCCTAAAACAGACTGAAGGCTTGATTTTGCTTCGGCCGCGCTGTTTGTTGAACGGATAGTCCTTATCACCTGCTCAATGTGAGTCAGAGCTTTCTTGAGACCCTCTATGATGTGCTCGCGTGCTTTTGCGTTCTTGAGACGGTATTCTGTCCTTCTGCGGACGACTTCACGGCGGTAATTGAGGAAGATTGAGAGAAGCTGCTTAATGCTGAGGATTTCGGGGTGCTGTTTGACGAGAGCGAGATTAATCACTCCGAACGTTGTCTGAAGCGAGGAATGCCTGTAAAGCTGCCTCATGATGAGTTCTGCGTCTGCGTCCCTCGAAAGGTCGATAACGATTCGGAGTCCGTCCCTGTCAGACTCATCTCTCATTTCTGAAACGCCTTCGATTTCTTTGTCCTGTACGGCCTGAACGATAGCCTCAAGCATTACAGTTTTGTTGACGGTGTAAGGAATTTCAGTGATGACTATGCTTTGTTTTCCGCGCTTTGACTCCTCAACGTGCATTTTGCCTCTTACGGTGATTTTCCCTCGCCCGGTGGAGTAAGCCTCCATGATTCCCGAACGGCCTAGAATTTCTCCTCCTGTAGGGAAGTCGGGTCCGGGCATTATCTGCATTATGTCGGAGATGTTAGCGTCTTCTGGTTCGATGTTGTTGTCGATGAGCCAGCAGAAAACGTTGACGACTTCGCGGAGATTGTGAGGGGGCATATTTGTTGCCATACCTACGGCGATTCCTGTTGAGCCGTTGACGATGAGATTCGGGAAAATTGAAGGGAGTGTCAAAGGTTCTTTGAGGGATTCGTCGAAATTCTGTCCCCATTCTACGGTGTCTTCGTCGAGATTTGCGAGCATGAGTTCACCGGGGCGGCTGAGTCTGGCTTCGGTGTAACGCATGGCCGCAGGGCTGTCCCCGTCAACAGAGCCGAAGTTACCCTGACCATCAACGAGCGTGTAGCGGAGATTCCAGTTTTGAGCGAGTCGCACCATAGTGTCGTAGATTGCGGAGTCTCCGTGAGGGTGATACTTACCCATAGTTTCACCGACAATACGGGCGGATTTCTTGTAGGCAGTGTTGTGCTTGAGTCCTAATTCCGACATGGCATAGAGGACTCTGCGCTGAACGGGTTTAAGTCCGTCCCGTGCGTCTGGGAGTGCTCTTCCTACAATAACGCTCATTGCATAGTTGAGGTAGCTGGTTTTTATCTCGCCTACAAGGGGAAGGGTTAAGATTTTGTCTTCTCCCTGCGGTTTTGCTTCTTCATTCGTGGGATTGGTGTTTGTTATTTCGTCAGGCATAAATAATTTGTAGCCTCCTGTCTAAATTGTATTGTTAAAACATGTAATTTTAGCATGGTTTGATGAGTTAAGGCACTGTGATATAATTTCATCAATTCAAAGAGGAAAGGAGATATTGACAGTGTCAGAATATTCTGAGTATAATACGCCCAACGCCCAACGCCCAACGCCCAATTTATGCCCAAAATCAGATGACACAATTCACGTAGTACTTGCAGTATATGACCCAAAGGGGACGTACTCACAGCACGCAGGAGTCGTAATGACTTCGATCTTCGAGAACACAAAGAGCAAGGTTACAGTTCATATTCTCCATGATGATACACTAACGGAAGATAACAGGCAGAAATTCATACGTACAGCGGAAAAGTATTCGCAGGGTATTGAGCTTCACGATGTTACGGAATATTTTACACAATTTTCATTCCCTACGTATCATCTTACAATCGGAGCTGTATACAGGTTAGTTGCTCCGCGCATACTGAAATTTGAAAAAGTCATATATCTTGACGCAGATATAGTTGTAAATCTTGATATAAAAGAACTATGGGATATTGATATAGGCAGGAACTGCATAGCTGGTTTTCATGGTGCGGGCTTCGAAACTTTTTCAAATTATATACTTGATAAACTAAATGGGGGGGACTGCCACGACTCAATCAACTCAGGAGTCATGATTATGAATCTTGATGCCATACGCGCAAAAGGAGATCTCTTCGATGACGCTATGGAATGGTTCTCGCGCAGGTATCATCTCGCATTTACAGCAGATCAGAGCTTCATTAACGCATATTTCACTGGTTCAACGAATTTAATTGAGAAGAGATTCAATTTTTGTAATCCATCAGCAAATCAGGACATCAAAAATTGTATCATACACACACCCGGTTCTTTCAAAGTATGGGGAATGTCAGGTCTTCCTTTTCAGCGGCTTTACTGGAAATACTACCTCAAAAGCGCATGGGGGGAGAATATTACGCCCTCAGAGCTTGCTGATAAACTTTGCAGCGTAGCGGAAACAACGCTTTCATTCTTTCACATGACTCCGTATCCATGTC
>JAFSLR010000110.1 GCA_017448375.1 Synergistaceae bacterium
CCCGCCGTTAATCTCGAAGAAGGAATGACACCGTTAATCTATCTTCCTCGCGTAAGTGAAAGGTTAGGGATTAAGTTATACGGAAAATTCGAGGGCTGCAACCCTTCCGGCTCATTCAAAGACAGGGGAATGGTATTAGCAGTAGCAAAAGCATTAGAGGACGGGAAACGCGCCGTAATATGTGCGTCAACAGGAAACACCTCAGCTTCAGCAGCAGCATACGCCGCAAGTCAGGGGATACCGTGCTTTGTGCTTCTTCCGGCCGGAAAGGTAGCACTCGGAAAGTTAGCCCAAGCCTTAATGTACGGTGCAAAAGTCATAGCCGTTAAGGGGAATTTTGACCGCGCATTAGAGTTAGCCCGCGAAGGTGCAGAGAAAACCGGCTGTGCTATGGTCAACAGCGTAAACCCTTACCGCCTTATCGGACAGCGTTCGGGAGCGTGGGAGATATGCGACGTTCTCGGCCATGCACCCGACTGGCACGCAATCCCCGTAGGCAATGCGGGCAACATCTCAGCATATTGGGCGGGCTACAACGAGTACCGCAAAATCGGCAAGATTAATTCCCTACCTAAAATGATGGGATTTCAGGCCGAAGGAGCTGCACCCCTAGTCTACAACAAGCCCTGCCCCAATCCTGAGACAATCGCAACCGCAATCCGAATCGGAAACCCCGTGAGCGCACATTTAGCCCGTGAGGCAGTGAGCGAGTCCGGCGGTGAGTTCAACGCGGTAACAGATGAACAGATTCTCGAAGCTCAGAGGATTCTTGCGGCTGAAGGCGGAGTGTTCGCTGAGCCTGCGTCATGCGCACCGTTAGCGGGACTCTTAAAGCTGAAACGTTCAGGGAGACTCCCCGAAGGAATCACCGTAACAATGATTCTCACAGGGAACGGCCTCAAAGACCCTGATACCGCAATGTCCCAAGTTGGAAGGCCGATTGAGATTAACGACACGTTAGACGACTTAATGCGGGTGCTTGAGGGAAAATGATTCGGTTAAAAGTTCCTGCGACAACAGCTAATCTCGGCTCAGGTTTCGACACACTCGGAATGGCTCTGAATCTCTATAACATTTTCACGGTGAAAGAAATTCTGCCGGAAGGTGAATATATGTCTGAGATTTGGGGCGAAGGCGTTGACCTTCTGAAGGACGCGAAGAAGAATATGCTTGTTACCAGCTACATTAAAGCCTGTGAGGAATGGAACGTAACCCCTAAAGGCTTTGCGTTCGAGAGCTGCAACGCTGTACCGTTAAATCGCGGTTTGGGGAGCTCATCGACAGCTGTTGTTGCGGGCGTAATGATTGCGGATATTCTTTCGGGACAGAAGCACGAGGAGTCAGAATTGCTTCGTGTGATGACAAAAATCGAGGGCCACCCCGACAACGTAGTACCATGTTTCACGGGCGGAATGACTGTATCATGCTGGGACGGGGAGTCTTTGCGGTATGTGAGGCTACCTGCGCTGCCTGAGAATCTGAATGTGATTGCGGCCGTGCCTGATTTCGAGGTCAGAACGGAGGAGGCCAGAAGGATTTTGCCTGAGAGTGTGCCGTTCCGTGATGCGGTGTTCAACGTGAGTCATGCGAGTTTGCTTTGTGCGGCTTGGGCAATGGGAAGATGGGACTTGCTTCACGTTGGAATGGAGGACAGATTGCACCAGGCTTACAGGGCTAAATTATTTCCGGGCGAGACGGGCGAAAAGTTTTTCAGCAAGATTGCGAATCACCCTGACTGTGTTGCAACGGCGATTTCGGGTTCAGGGCCTACGGTTATAGCGATAGTACACGGGAAGGCCGGAAAGTTATCGGAGGCAATGTGCAGGATATTCACTGAAGGCGGAGCGGCATCGCATTTCTTTGTGCTTAACTGTACGCCTTCAGGGGCTTCAGCGGAGTAAGTAAGCAAAAATCCCCTCCGGCTGTTTTCAGTTCAGAGGGGAAAATTTTTCATTAGTTATCCCATTTATCATATTTGTATATAATCTGAATGAATTTGCTTGTCAGTGAGCTTCCCGGGAATCGTTTCGACATCTCGGAGTTGTACGTTAATGTTATTGTTGTGTATTTGTTGGGTGTCCAAACGTTTTTGAGCATAATTTTCCCGGCTGCTCTAGTGTTAGCTGTGGGAGTCTCCTTAGTTTTTCCGTAA
Source organism: Synergistaceae bacterium (assembly GCA_017448375.1). Lineage (GTDB taxonomy): Bacteria > Synergistota > Synergistia > Synergistales > Aminobacteriaceae > JAFUXM01. Next base: position 2,153 of record JAFSLR010000110.1, read on the forward strand.
AGCGCATTCATTCCTTTTTGCAGTGCCTCATAGAATCGTTTGTCATACTCAGCGTTTCCCATGCTCTGAAGGTAAACACTTTTTGATTTCAGTAATTTGTTTTTGTAGAAGCCGAATATGAATGTTGCCGGATAATTCTCAAACATTCCTTCCATTGTCAGAGAGTCTTTTCGTGGTGTTAGGACTTTAGCCCCGCTGTTTTCCATACGCTTTTGAGTCCGTGCGTAAGTGTGTCCGAACGGTAACGACAAGAACGCCTCAGAACTGTTAGACGCAGGGAATGACTCTCCCGCTGAAAGTATCAGGAATATTACCGCGCAAAGAATCTTCTTCATCTCATAACCTCACGCCAACGCCCCGGCAGGTTCTTCCCACATATCACGAACGGGACTCATGAATGCCGCAACCATTTGAACGAATCCCCCTGAAGGAACATCAATATCACCCGCTCTTGTGGGTAACGGGATTTCGTCATTCTGAATCTCGCGGAAATACATGCAGTCTTCAAGCACAGCCCTTGCGTCAATGATAGCTTCTTCTAGCGTTTCTGCTGACGTAAAAGCGTTCTCAATATCCGGGAATGTTACTGTCCACATATCACCGTCAGGCTGGAAAACTGCCGGATACATATAATATTTCGGGTAATTCATTTTGTCCTCCTTAATCTTTAATGCCTAAACGCTTTTTTATCTGTACTCTTAACGATAGTTTATCTCATTATATGCAGCTGGTTCGGGAATTTCCCGCCCTAAAAATTCTGCTGTCTCTATCCATTCCGAGACTATTACGCCTGAATTGAGCAGGGCTTCTTCGGGCGTATCACCATCAGCCATGCACCCTGCTAGTTCGGGAACTTCAGCGATAAATTTCCCGTCATCATCAGACCAGTATATTACTCTCGTGTACTTATCCATTAACCTGCCTCCTGTTTCAGAATGTCAATTTGTATTTCTGGATTATTCCGCGTACCTGCTTAACCTGATATGCTTTTGCCTTGCCGTTGTCGGACTGTATATTGATGATTTCCGCAACGCCTTCCCGCCAATAAACATAATGACTCCCCCTTACCCTGTAGCTGAATCCCAGAACGTCAAGCAATTTCTGCAAGTCAGAAAACGGAATGTTATTATCCTTCCTGCCGTCCATAATGGCATCAAATATTTTCGGCGTTGAAGTCATGCGCTAGAACTCCCACTCCAAGTAACGTGCCCTCTTTGCCTCCTCACCAGTACCATAACTGAAGAACCCGTGATACCTCCTAGATGAACGCCGTTTAATTTTCGCCGTCAATAATTCCGCCTTAGCTATCACTCTGTAACTTCTGTCAAGAAACACCATAGTCCCCCCGAAATTAACGTTATACTTTGAGGGATTCCTTATTGTTACGCTCAACCCCCTGAACGTGTAAGACACCGCGCTGAACGAGAGTCCATTTTTGCCCCTTATAGAACCGTCCCTTATCAAAGCCTCAGACGTTCCCGCGAAAACCAGAACCGCCAGAATCATGGCCGCGAATGAAAATCCCTTCTTCAATTTTTACACGCTCCCTGTGAAAATGATTCGTGAAAATTATATCAGCAAGGAGTCTTTGAAAATGTCAGAATCAAATCGCCCGCCATTTTTCCCGATGATGATAGATTTATTGGGGAAAAAAGTTTTGATTGTCGGAGGCGGACTCGTAGCTTCGCGCCGTGCTTCAACCCTCATAAAATGCGGTGCCGATATTACAGCCGTAAGTCCGAAATTCATCGCCCAATTTCCCCCCGAAACTCACAGAATTAATCGCGCCTTCATTCCCGAAGATATTACCCCCGATTTAACCCTCGTAATCGCAGCTACCAACGACAGAATGACGAACCACGAAATTCACTCCCTCGCCAATTCTCTTGGGATTCCCGTCAATGTCGCCGACTGTCAATCTGAATGCTCATTCTTTTTCCCGTCCCTCATAAATTCCGGCTCTTTAGGCGTTTCAGTGTGCAGCGCAGGCCAGTCATCATCATTAACTCACAGACTCTCAGAACGACTCCGAAAAGTTTGGCCTATATGGATTACTGAGGAAAATAACCGCAAAATACGCTGATTGACTGAATTTGTGCTGTGTTATAATAGCCGCATTCGGGAGCAAGTGAACTCATTGTTTCGGGTAAGTATTTATGACTAGTTCCAAGTATGCTATAATGCTTAACGTCCAATCATGATTTCACATTTTCAGAGGTATCAAAATTTCATGTCGTAAATTACGTAATTGCGCGGCAGGTCGGGAGGAATTTTTTTTGAGATCAGATAGCGGTAGGTTGCGCGGCTCTTGTCCCAATCGTGGGAAAAGAGTTAATCCGCGTAACGGGAAACATGCAGGAGCCTCATTAGGTTTCTGCTGGGGATTTGGTGTTGTCGTCTGCCTTACATTTGGGCTTGCGTCGTTCCTTATGTTTTCGGCGGGGCATTTTGACAGCTTTTCGTCTGGTCTCGGCGTTGAACCTGCACACGGGGGAATTGAGGACAATTTCGCCTCCTCGCGCGGACTCCTCGATATTGAGGTTACGCAGCTTGACTCCTCGTATAACACTGACAGCTCAGACCTTTACGCCTATGCTGACAACGGGGGAATAGTCGAGGACTTCGGGCCGTATCCTTCTTATTTATCGGGCTATGAGAGAATAACATTGAGCACTCTCGATGACGGTAAAACTCTCAAGCCTCACGATGATGAGGAAGAAGACGACTCAGAAGAAGCCGGAATCATTGACGCAAACGCCGAAGAAGGAAAGCCGGTTTTGTCTGAAGAAGGCCCGGGATGGCGCGAACACACCGTGAAGAAAGGAGAAACACTTTCAGAGATAGCAGCAGATTACGGAAATATTACGGCACAGGACATAGTACGGGCAAATGAGCTGAGAGACTCTGCACAGATTAGGGAAAATCAGATACTTCTCATACCCAGCTCGCCGGAAAAGACAGAAGATACCCTTGACGAAGTTCACAAGCGTCAAATGATAGTCAAGGCAAACAACGAAAAGTTTGAGCCGCTAAAAGTCAGGGAGTATACAGTAACAGCGGGTGATTCTCTGTGGTCAATATCTCACAAAATGGATATAGACTCGGATACGATAAGAGGAAGCAACAATTTCCGAACATCGTCAGCACTCCGCCCCGGCGTAAAGCTCAGAATACCGAATCAGGAAGGCATTTTCTACACTCTCAAAGACGGCGAAACTGTCGAGGAAGTCGCAAAACGTTACAGAGTCCGAATGACAACAGTACGCCTCGTCAATGAAGGTATAGATGTAACCAAACTGAAAGCGAATGATGAGATCTTCCTTCCCGGCGCAAAGCCTGAAGCACTCCGCGAAATTAAGCCCGCGCCTAAGCTCGCCAGTACCCCGAAACCTGAACCCAAGAAAGCCGTCAAGACTCCTGAACCCCAAAAAACCGTCTCAAAACCTGAAAGAAGACAGAGCGGTGAAGTTGCAGTAAGGAGAACAGGATTCAGATGGCCGGTAATGGGGAGGATTAACAGCCCGTTCGGATGGAGGACTCACCCCGTAACACGAAGAAGAGACTTCCATACTGGAATCGACATCAAAGCAGCAAGAAATGACCCCATAAAAGCAGCAGGTTCCGGCCATGTAGTATATTCGGGCTGGATGGGCGGTTATGGTAAAGTACTGGTCATCGAGCACAGCAACGGGCAGTCAACGCTTTACGCTCATTGCAGCACACTATTAGCAGGAAAGGGAGCAAGTGTATCATCAGGTCAGCTTGTCGCGAAGATAGGCACAACAGGACGTTCAACAGGCCCGCATTTACATTTTGAGGTCAGGAACGGAAACAGCCCGGTCAACCCGATAAAGTACCTGAGCAGGTAAAATGTCAAAATACGTATTCATTACAGGCGGGGTAGTCTCGTCATTAGGCAAGGGAATAACGGCAGGTTCAATCGGCGCACTGCTGAAGAAACGCGGTCTCAAAGTCTCAATACTCAAGATAGATCCTTATCTTAATGTTGACGCAGGGACAATGAATCCATTTCAGCACGGTGAAGTTTTTGTTACGGATGACGGAGCAGAGACGGATTTGGATTTAGGCCATTACGAACGGTTTATTGACGAGACTCTCAGCGAGAAAAACTCAATAACAACAGGCAAGATTTATTCAAACGTAATCAGGAAAGAGAGAAGGGGAGATTATCTGGGCGGCACGGTTCAGGTAATCCCCCATATCACTAATGACATTCAGGAGAGAATCATTCGCGCTGGTAACGGGCTTGATGTCCTGATTGTCGAAATCGGCGGCACTGTGGGAGATATTGAGGGTCAGCCGTTCCTTGAGGCAATAAGACAAATGGCAGTAAGGGCAGGACGTGAAAATGTGGTCTACTGTCATGTTACATTGATACCTTACCTTGAGGCGGCCAAAGAACTCAAGACAAAACCAACTCAGCACAGCGTACAGGAATTGCGTAGAATCGGAATCCTTCCGAATATGCTCGTCTGCCGTACAAGTCATCCTATGGACATCGGAATGAAGAACAAAATCGCGCTTTTCTGCGATGTTCCGCCCGAAGCCGTGATAGAAGTCCGCGACGAACCCACAATCTACAACGTTCCAATAAGCCTTCACCGTGAGGGACTCGACGATTTGATACTGAAATATTTGGGGCTTCCCTCAGAGAATGAGCCGGATTTAAGCGACTGGGCAAGAGTTGTCGACAGGTACATGAATCCGCCCGAAGAAGTCAAAATCGCTCTCGTTGGGAAATATGTTCAGCACAAGGACGCATATTTGAGCGTTGTTGAGGCGTTGCATCACGGGGGAATCGCTCACAATGTGAGAGTGAATATAATCTCGGTTGAGGCTGAAGACCTCGAAGGCTCTGACGTTTCGGAGGCGTTGAAGTTTGCTGACGGAATATTGATCCCCGGCGGTTTCGGCGAACGAGGTGTCGAAGGTATGATTGCCGCCGCGAAATATGCCCGCGAAAATAACGTTCCTCTTCTGGGAATCTGTCTGGGTATGCAGATGATGGTTGTTGAGTTCGCCCGCAACGTGTGCAAGCTCCATGACGCTCACAGCAAAGAGATGAACCCCGCCACGCTTCACCCCGTAATACATTTAATGGAAGAACAAGAGAACTTGCGCGATTTGGGCGGCACAATGAGGCTCGGTGCTTATCCCTGCGACTTGGTGGAAGGCACGAAATCCGCAGAGGCTTACGGGACTCTCCACATCTCAGAACGCCACAGACACCGCTACGAGTTCAACAACGCTTACCGTGAGAGACTCGAAAGTAACGGGCTCAAAGTTGCCGGAGTATGCACTGAACGCGATTTAGTGGAGATTGTCGAATTGCCGGGGCATATATGGTATGTAGGCGGACAGTTTCACGGCGAATTGAAATCAAGACCCGTACGGCCTCACCCGCTATTTGACGGATTCATTAAGGCCGCTTCAGATTACATGAGGGAAAAACAAAAGGAGGCTTAAAGCATAAATGAAGGCTGTAAGAATTTGCGTATTGCTGATCTTCGCATTGTCCGCAAGTGTATGTATGGCATCGGAGGCTGTTACCGACCCCGACACAACTCCCGGCTCATCGCGTCAGATGATGGGGGAAATTGAACAGATAATTTACGGCTATGTCGCTAAAGGAGGACTCATTGAGCGTCTCGGAAAGGTTGAAGAGGATTTGTTCGGAAGGAGTCTTCCCGGTACTATCGCTGAAAGGCACGCGGCAATCCTGAATTTTCTTGAGACCGGGACTGATGAACAGCCTTCTATGATGTTCAAGCTCGGTGTCGCTGAATGGGTGGTCGACAAAAAAATTCGCGCCTCTGAACCCGCAGCTAAAAGGCTTGAGGATTTAGAGACAAACTTAACAGGCGCATCACGTGCAGGCAATCCCATCGTTATGCGTGTGGAAAGTCTGCTCGCGACTCTCATCATGGACCCCGTTACAGCAGTCCCCGTAACAATTCCTTCAAACACTGTAATGAAATTCAGGTTTATGGACGAATTAAGCCCCGCCAAATCTAAAGCAGGAGATTCTGTCAGGCTTGAACTCACTCATGATTTGATTGTGAATCAGAATCTCGTCGCACCGGCCGGGTCATTGCTGATTACGGACGTTAGAGCCGTTAAACGCCCCGGAATGTTCGGTGTACCCGGTGAAGTCAGACTCACATTCAGGGAGCTTAAACCGCTGGGCCCGCAAAGGCCGTCAGTTTGGGTCGGAGAGGCCTCAGAGAAAGCCATCAAAGAAGCCCGCACTACAGGCAGCAGGGGTGAAGGCGCAGTAATCGGAGCTGGTGCGGCAAGCATAGCAGGTGCAGCGTTACTCGGCCCGGTCGGACTCGTAAGCGGCGTTTTCATTCGCGGGAACTCGATAAAAATCCCTGAAGGTTCGGTAACATTCCTTCAAACTTCGGGGGACTGCACAGTCTCAGCTTACCCGATTCCAGTCAGCCTTCAGAAACCCGATAACAACATCGTAACTAAACAGCCCGCTAAAGATGACAATACATCAGGGAATTACAACCCCGAACGCGATACGATAATCAAAGGGGACGTTTTCAACAGAAATAATTACGGAACGCCCACGAATAATAATTCAGGAGGAGACTTTGAACTTCCGCCGGAACAGAACGTTAATTAACGTGTTAATTTCAGTACTCGCCGCAACCTTTACGGCGGGTATTTTTTTTACCCAGTCAAACGCCGCCGAATTGACAGCTCATGACCAGACAATAAGAATCCTCGAACGCTGGACTTCAGCTCATTGGGGGCAGGACTGCTTTGTATGGGTCGTCCATTACCCCGAAGAACTCGCTGACCCTTGGACAGAGTCAGAAGCACTCAGAGCCGGAATGACCGATGCCGAAAAGAAACGTTTTCACGACAATTTTGTCTCCGAACTCAATCTCAATACTTCCGAAACATTCCTGGTGAGCGTATATTCATTCGGCCCAAGACCCGTCAACCTTAACCCCGTACGCGATAATGTCTCTCTCCTCTCGTCAACAGGAGAACGCATAAAGCCCACGAGATATGACTCGGCACTCGATAACCCGTCAGCAGGAGTCGTACAGGGACTCGTATTTTTCCCGAAACAAAGCAACAAGGATTACGTCATAGGCTTAAAGGGTATGGGAAGAACTGAGCGTATATTCTCGTTTGCACCCCCCGAAACTCCACCCGCTCAGCCCAAAACAGATGTAGTCGTCGTCAACGTCCCAAGAAGGCAGCCGAGAAAACCCGTTCCCGTTCCAGTCGACAAACCTACTCCCCCGACTCCGCCTCCGCCGCCCGCGATTCCTCCGAGACCGATTAAGCCGATATTCAGCGAAGAGTCAAGAGACATGGCCGAGTTCGTCCGCTCAGTAAGGGGCGGGAATACATCTCAGGACAGAACACCAGCAGTTACACCGCCGACTCCCCGAAGGCAGTCCAACACCGAGAACGCATATTCGAGCCGTGAGACAGTATTGCGGAGATTCCTCAATCTTTGGGCTAACGGGTCTTACAGTGAAATGTATGATATGTTGTCGGACGGTTCAAAGAGAGTCATATCACGTGAGAATTTCGCTAGGGAAGCCGCTAAAGCCTCAGATATTCGCGCAGGGATTAAGGGCGGGGATTACCGTATTGACTGGGTAGGCGATGAACGCGCTAAGGTCATTACGGTACGCAAAACGCTCGTGTTCAGGTCGGTTTCGAGTCGGTCGATTGGAGTTACGCGGGAAGGGGCTTCGTGGCGTGTTGTGTGGTAGACTCATTATGTATCGGAATTTCAATAAGGAGTGAAGCGCAGTGTTCAATCACAAAAGGTTAATGGCGGTTGCAGTAGTTGTTTTGTCGGCGATGGTGCTTGCGGTGCCGTCATGGGGTGCTAAGTTCAGGAAGAGAGTTACTGACCAGCAGTTTGTAGAGATGTGCAAAAAAGGTGATACTCAGGGAGTCATTAAGGCCATAAAGTCAGGGGCGAAAGTCAATGCTAAGGACAATAACGGCTTTACTGCGCTTATGTGGGCAGCATGGAGCGGACATACAGAAACCGTGAATGCTCTCATTAAGGCAAGGGCTGATGTCAACGCTAAGGACGGATTCGGCAGGACTGCGCTTATGGAGGCAGTAGGGGGTGGACATACAGAAATCGTGAAAGCTCTCATTAAGGCCGGAGCTGACGACTTGACCGACAACGAAGGTAAAACCGCGTTAATCTGCGCCGCCGAGTCCGAATATAGCAATCCTGAGACCGTAAACGCCCTCATAGATGCAGGCTCATACGTCAAACATAGAGATAACTTAGGCAAAACGGCACTCGATTATGCCCGCAACAATTACAGGCTCGAAGGTACGGACGCACTCAAACGCCTTGAGGAACTCAGCAGGTAACGCACAAAAAGGGAGGTGAGACTCTCATCTCCCGAAATTCTTTCAGGAGGAATAATTCATGAGTACAGCAGCAGAAAAACCCGCAGTAAAAACAGGCAATGAGATTCTTGACAGGGAGATTCCGTTACTGACAGAAAAGCAGCTCGCAAAACTCGCAGATTACGCAAGATTTCTCATATGGTTACGAGATAATCGCAGTAATAAAGATGATACCGACAAGAAATAACGCGCAATGAAAATCAGAATCTCACCCAAGAAAATAATCCTCGCTTTAATCCTTCTCGGTATAATCCGCCTCGTTCAATACGCAATCAGCGACATGAATCTTGATGTCGATCTCCTCCGTGAAAGCCTCCTCAATATGCCCGGCATGGTCATGGAGAACATCAGGTTTTCCCGCGAAGTTTCCGGCGACTTATGGC
>JAFSLR010000111.1 GCA_017448375.1 Synergistaceae bacterium
CTTTGGCATAATCCCGTTCTACTCCGTCACCGTTAGCGTACATTAAGCCCAGATTATATTGAGCACTGCCATCCCCTTGAGCAGCGGCTTTTTCGTACCACTCCCTAGCTTTGGCATAATCCCGTTCTACTCCGTCACCGTTAGCGTACATGTAGCCAAGATTGTTTTGAGCGGAGGCATAACCTTGAGCAGCGGCTTTTTGATACAATTCCATTGCTTTAGCATAATCCTGTTCAACTCCCTGACCATGATAGTACATCACGCCAAGATTAAATTGTGCATGTGCATAACCTTGAGCAACAGCTTTTTCATACCATTCTCTAGCTTTGGCATAATCTCCTCTTCCTTCGTATATCACACCAAAATTAAATTGTGCCTCTGGATCATTGCTTTCCATTAAAATAAATGTCTCTATGCTGTACCAAGCAAGCCCCCCTATAATCAATGTGAGTACGGCCGCAACTGACGCAAATATTTTCGCCCGTCTCTTTCTCTCTTCGTCCTCTCTCGGCTTGAAGTCTGTGTATTTCAGCTTCAGGAGCGTAGCTATCACCCTCAGAAACGCATCACGCTTCCCGAACGTCTTCAAGTCTATTCCGAGCGGCTCATGTTCACGGTCAAGCTCAAGTATCGCGGGCGGAAAACACTCTATATCCGGGTCTTTTGAGTGCGGCAATCCGTCAACAATCAGCGGGATAATTCGGTCTACCCTTCCCAGCTCGTTAATGAAGTAATCCACCTCAGCACCAACGTATATTGAGTGTGCGCTGCTGGGTGAACAAATCAATATCAGGTAATTCGATTCCTTCAGATAGCCTTTAAGCGAATCACTCAATGTCCCGTCCCTCGCTACAAGGTCTGACTCATCTCTGAATATCGGACTAAGTTTTTTCGGCAATTCAGGGTGATCCTCAAGAAGTTTCGCCGGCATATGATAATGTTCCAGCCGCTTCTGTAATTTCTGTGCTATCTCCTTGTCATTGTGGCTGTAGCTGATAAACGCATAGTACGAAAAATTTTCTTGTTCCATAACTAATGCCCCTTGTTGTGAAAACGTGAATGCAGACATTATACAGCTAATTCAAATCCGCTCCCCTGAAATACACAACTCCCCCCGGAGATTTATATATCCCTTTGACTCTCGGACTCTTCATTACAGCATCAGAGGCGAAATACAGCGGGGCTAACGGCAAATCATTCATCAGAATTTTCTCCGCTTCATGAAGGTAATCTATTCTCTTCGCTCGGTCTGACTCAACTGACGCTCTATTCATAAGGCTGTCAAATTCCGGATTGCTGTAACGTGAGTCATTGTTCGGCGAGTTCGTCATGTAGCACTCAAGCAACCCCGCAGCGTCAGGAAAATCCATAACCCACGCAGCTTCGGCAACCTCAAAATCTCCTTTCATCCTCGTAGAAAGATATACCTTCCATTCCTCATTCGCTAGGCTTACTTTCACACCGAGATTAGTCTTCCACATTCCCTGCAAAACTTCGGGTATAGTTTTCTTCCCTGAGCTTGATGAATATTTGTACACTACTTCGGGAAATCCTCTGCCTTCAGGGTATCCGGCCTCTGCTAAAAGCCTCCGTGCCTCATCAACATTAGCGCGCGGTGAAATCAATTCTCCGCCTTCCGTCCTGAAATCCTCAGAGTCAGTCCGCCCCGGTATCAACGGGCAAATTATGCCTGTTGCGGGTAAATGTCCTCCGAGTACTATTTTGTCGGTGATTACTTTACGGTCAATCGCAAGCGCAAAAGCACGCCGTACTCTAACATCGTCAAAAGGTTTCCGCGTAACGTTAAACTCAATGAACGCAACACTGAATGAAGGTTCCGGGAAAGCCTCTCCGCGTTTGAACAGTATCGGCCTCATCAGTGATGGTACTGTAGTCATGTAGTCGACACGCCCTGCCCTGAAAGCAGCAAGTGCCGTGTTCCCGTCCCCTATGAGAACGAGCCTTACGCGGTCAATCTTAACGTTCTCAGCGTCCCAGTAATATGGATTTTTGACTATGACAATTTCACCCCCTGAACCGTGCTTCCATGTTTCGATTCTGAATGCTCCGTTTGAGATTGTCGTCTCAGGTTTCGCAGCCCATGAGCGCGGATTCTCATTCACGATGTCCATTCTTGCCGGGAAAAATGCAGGGAAGGCCATGTAGTACAGCATTAAGGGGTTTACGTGTTCAAGCTCAATGACAAGCGTTTTCTCATCGGGAACTGAGAGTCCGACATCTGAGCTTTGAGCCTTTTCAGTGTAGAATGACTCTGCGTTCTTGATGAAAAATCCTAGACTAGCATATGCGCTACCTGATTTCGGGTCAACGAGTCTCAATATTCCGTCCCTGAAGTGAGAGGCTTTAAGGGGCTTACCGTCCGACCATTTGAGATTATCGCGGAGATGAAACGTCCATTTGAGTCCGTCAGCAGAAACGTCCCAAGACTCAGCGCATGAAGGCTCAATGTTACCGTTCAAACCTTCGCGCAAGAGTCCGTCAAAAATATTCTGGATAACTATTGCACCGTCAAGAGCGTAATTCACAGCGGGATCTATTGTCTGAGGGTCAACGCCTAAGTTGTAGACGATTTCTTTTTCTCCGGCGTTTGAGAGTGATACGGACATTAACATTATGATTACTGCGGTTAAAATTTTTCGCATGATTGACACTCCTTTTTTAGACGAACGGACAGGCGCAGAGATGATTATTACCTTTGTCCTGTAAATTCGGGATTACGTTTGAACATTCGGGCTTAGCTTTCGGGCATCGTGTGTGGAACTTGCAGCCTTCAGGGGGATTAACGGGGCTTGGGATTTCGCCTTTAAGGGGGATAATATGACGCTGGGCTGATTTCTCCGGGTCAGGGATTGGGACTGATGACAGGAGCGAGACTGTATAGGGGTGAAGGGGGCGTGTGTAAAGCTCATCACTTGGGGCAATTTCGACAATATTCCCCAAATACATTACGGCGACTCTTGTGCTAATGTGTCGAACCATAGAGAGGTCATGAGCGATAAAGAGGTAAGTTAAGCCGAGAGATTTCTGCAAGTCCTCAAGCATATTGACGATTTGAGCCTGAATGGAAACGTCAAGGGCTGATATAGGCTCATCGCAGATAATCATATCTGGTTCGGCGGCAAGAGCGCGTGCGATTCCGATTCGCTGACGCTGACCCCCGCTGAACTCATGAGGATAACGCCCGGCCTGTTCTGAGTTGAGTCCAACGAGTTCGAGAAGGTGATTGACGCGGTCTGAATGTTCGTCTTTTGGGACTCGGTGAACTATCATAGGTTCGCGGATAATGTCTCCTGCGGTCATTCGGGGATTGAGTGAGGCGTAAGGGTCCTGGAATATCATTTGGATTCTTTTGCGGAAGGGGAGTAATTCGCGCTGTGTGATGTGGGTGATGTCGTGGCCGTCAAAGATTATGCGCCCTGAGTCGGGTTCGTAGAGGCGTATGATTGTGCGGCCTGTGGTAGTTTTTCCGCAGCCTGATTCGCCGACGAGTCCGAGAGTTTCTCCGCGTGAAACGGTGAGGCTCACTCCGTCAACCGAATGTACTGTGCCTGATTGTGTGTGAAAATGTTTCTTCAAGTTCTCAACTTTTAGCATGATAGC
>JAFSLR010000112.1 GCA_017448375.1 Synergistaceae bacterium
GAGGATTATGACCCTAGCAGGATTACTGGACAAACTCTGTATTGGGGCATCGTTCGCGCTTTCAGGCATATGGACAGACTTGGCGACGATATGTACGGCCTTAAACGCAAAGGCATTACTCGCACTGACGCTAGAGCTTCTTGGCTGCTAAACAAATTCGGCATTCCAGGTCATAGATTTTTGGACAGAGGTAGTAGAGATAGCGGTTACGGCACTCATAACTTCGTAATCTGGAATACCGACAAAATCTCCATGACTGGCATTGACCCCTCTAGCGATGAGCTGGCTCGAAAAACTTTCTACAATGGCGGGCAAAGGCAGCTTCAGCTCTTCGGCAACAATGATGAGACTTATAGGCAGAGCGCAACTGATACAAGCACAAATATACGTACAGCAGAGAGCTTCCTTACTCCAGAGGCAAAAAGGCAAGTTGACACTCTAAGGGCTAAATATCAAGGCTTCCAACAATGGATGAAAGCTCCAAACGGGAAAGCCTCAAATCTTGACGAGCTTCAGTGGCTATTGGTCAGAACGGATAACTTCAAACGTTGGTTCGGCGATTGGGAACTTGACCCTGCTAACGCCTCAAAAATCGTTGACGAGAACGGTGAACCTCTTGTCGTCTATCATGGAACACCTAACGGCAACTTCTCCGTGTTTAACACTGAGGGTAAGGGCAAAACTAAAGACACGGGGGCTTGGTTCTCCTCAAGCAGAACTATCGCTGAAGGTTACGGCTCTGCTAAATATCCTGAAGGGTTGTTATTCCCTGTCTTCTTGAACATTCGTTATCCCTATATCTATGACGCTAACGGCAGGTTCTGGAAAAATGTCAATTCCGTCTCCGTCGTCAACAGACAATCGGGTGAAGCTATCACGGCTAATCAGCATGGCTCGCGCTTCTGGAGCAGAGAGGACGCTAGAAACTACATCAGGAATACCCTCAATGATGCGTCCTTTCAGCATTGGAACGTTCAAGTTGACAAAATGACTACTGATAACCTCGTTAAAGCTGTTAGAGAAGGTAAGCTCGGTAACGGTAACTATGATGGCGTTGTCATTCGCAATGTCGTTGATGTCGGACATGGTGATAATATTGCTGCTGACGATTTCATTATCTTTATGCCCGCTCAAGCTAAATCTTCTGACAGAAATAACGGGCAGTTCAGTGAAAGCCTTGACATTTTCAAGCAGTCCAGCGACTTAGACGACATAAAACAGACTAGAGCAGATTGGGACATTCAGAAAAGAAAACAAACTCTGCCAACCCTAAGTGAGGACACTCCCAGAAGCAAGCAAATTCTGAACCGCTCCAATAATGGCAATAGCAATTTCCTTACTCCTGAGAAATTCCAACAGCTTATGCATCACGGCACTCGGCATATTCTTTCAGGCAATGGATTTGACTTGCGTTATATTGGCGTGGGCGAAGGTGCTCAGGCTTTTGGCTATGGTATCTATCTCGGTGAAGCCTACGGTGTCGGCGAAAATTACAGAATGGCAGGATTGCAGGATATTGAAAGAAGTGATACTGTCATAACCGACAAAAATGGCTATTCATACTCCTTCATTGATTTCTGGGATTACATAGAAAAACAGATGAACGATGTTGACTGGCACAACAAAAATAACGCCCTGCACTTCGCGGAGCATATACGCGATTTTGCTCATGGAAAATACAGTTCCATTGAGGAGGCCGTAAACGCTTTCATCTTCGCTAAGGAATACAGCATCAAAGAACACAGGTTTATGTCGCCTAAAGATGAAGACATCGCGCTAAACAAGAGAATTGCTGAGATGTTTACTCCTAAAAGCGCAAAGGCTCAAACTCCGTACAAAGGAAATCACTACCTTGTTGACGGCCCTGAAAATGACGTGTTGTTAGACTGGGATGCTCCTATGTCAAATCAGCCGAAAAAAGTACTTAACGCCCTCAAAAACGCTGGCCTCTTCATCAATGACAACGAAACTGGGCAACAGCTCTACAGAAGACTTCAAGAATTTTACGGCGGCGGTGATAATGGCGAATTTCTCGCGTCCATGAAACTTAACGAAGCTGGTATACCGGGACATCGCTTCTTGGACTCAGATAGCAGGGCAAACGGTCAAGGCACTCACAATTTCGTCATCTGGAACACAGACACTCTCAGGCTCTTGGGCTTGACAGAAGATAGCGAACAGGACGCTCAAGACTATTACAGGGCAGAAGATTACAGCAGGGCTTACCTTGACAGCCTCGATAATGACAGCGACATTCAGGAATACACAAGTGCTGACTGGCAAAGAGAGCTTGATGATTTCGCTTCGGCCTCCCTTGACGCTCGCGAGGATGACGGCTTCAATGATACTTTCAGGCAGAACGCAACTGACAACTTCCTTACTCAGGAGAAATTCGAGCAGCTCGTCTATCATGGCACGGACAATACCATCCTAGGCAACATGTTTGACTTAAAGTTTGTTGGCTCGTCGGAGGGTAATGCTATGTTCGGCTATGGAGCTTACTTTGCGGAAAATCCCGCTGTCAGTGAAGGCTACAGACACTTCGGAGACCCTGATTATTATAAATTTCCTCTTATTACTGTTTCTACTGCTGACGGGAAAACTTACTCAGACTATGCAAAATCAATACTCTTCGGACACTCTTCAAAAACTCTTGAGGAACGCGCTATTTGGGATTTCATGTTTCAAGTCTATTACTCTAATAGCACAGAAATTGAACACGTTAGAAAAGAACTTCTCAAATACTATAGAGCCAGTATAAAACGAAGCAAAGGAGTAATATCCAATGTTGAAGAATATCTGCGGGCAGGAATAACATCATCAGGCAGACGTTTCAAGAAAAATGGAGCAACGGAAAAATCTTTTAGAAATACGATTACGCGCCAACAGAAAGATATAAAAACAAAACAAGCTCTCATTTCAATTGTCAAGTCTTTGCATGTAACAGATATATCTATTGTGGAGAGTAGCAAAAAAGGCAACCTGTATGTTTTTGATATACCTGAAAATGACGTGCTTATGGACTGGCACGCTCCCATGTCCCAGCAACCCGATAACGTCAGAGCTGCTAGAAAATCCATACTCAAAGAGCTTAAAGATGCTGGCTTGGATGTGTCAAAACTCCAAAGGGCTAGAACTGGCGAAGAGTTCTACTGGGCTTTAACCGACGCTCTCGCTGAATATGAAATTGAAGGCATTGAACGCGCTGATGCTAGAGCCTCATTCATGCTCAACAAACACGGTGTGCCGGGACATCACTACTGGGACAGAGGTAGCAGGGGCGCGGGCGCAGGTACTCGCAATTTCGTCATCTGGAATACTCAAGCCATCAAGATGCTCGGCGTTGAAGGTAACCCTGAAGCCGTTGAACATTTCAGAAATACGGCACTACAGAAACTCACGGGCAATCCTGATGAAACATACAAACAATCCGCTACTAACTCAGGCAGGAAAAATAACAATGCTACACGTTCTGCCGACAGCTTCCTTACTCCTGAAGCAAAAACACAAGTCGATGCTATAAGGGCTAAATATCGTGGGACTTCACAGTGGCTTAAAGCTCCAAATGGAGAAGATACTAACCTTAACGAGCTTCAATGGCTTCTCGTGCGTACTAATAACTTTAAGGCGTGGTTCGGCGATTGGGAGAATGAACCGCAAAACTCTTCGCAGGCCGTTGACGCTAACGGTGAACCGCTCGTTCTCTATTTCGGCGCGCATAATGACTATTACACCGTCTTAGACCCTCGCAAGTCCTTCTTAGGGCAAGCTCTCTTCACGTCTAACCGCTTCGATGTCTCAGAAACTTACACCAGAGAAGACGGTGAAAGACGCAGGCACTCTAAAGTCTACCCACTATTCTTGAACCTGCGTAACCCATATATCATTGACGCTAAAGGCAAATCCTCTGTTCAGCTTGGAGACATTTGGCTTCACGATAATGAAACGGGACAAGACATTTATCGCAAGAAAGACGATGAACCTTACTTCGGAAAAACTTTCAACGATGAGGAAGACGCCGCTGATTACATTGACGATGAATTAGATGGCGACTTCGATAGGTATTATATTGAGGCTAGCAAGTACCAAGTTACTGACGATTATGTCGAGGGTGTCTACAATGGCGACTTTGACAGCCAAAACGATAAGAATATTCCCTTTGACGGTATCATTTTCAGAAATATTAGGGACGCTGCTACTGATGATATTGGCGATGATACGGGTGATGTCTTCGTCTTCTTTGACAAGCATCAGGCTAAATCATCTGACAGGAATAACGGTGAGTTCAGCTCTAATCCTGAAATCTACAAGCAGGGTTCACGAAATACACAGCAGGACTTCTACGGCATTGACGCAGAGGGAAGACAACTCTTACTACGCTTCAACCCGCCGGAAATTGATGCAGTTCTCCAAAAATACAAAGGTACGGGTAAACTCTTCAAAGCTCCAAACGGCAAAAAATCTAACCTCGATAATCGCTCTTGGCTGCTCGTACGCACTCAAAACTTCAAGGCGTGGTTCGGAGACTGGGAAAATGACCCAGCTAACGCAAGCAAAGTTCTCGATGAAAAATGGTGAGCCGTTAATCGTTTATCATGGCACTAGGCATGAACCATTCTCCGTTTTCAATACGAGAGGCAAAGAGCTGCTAGAACCTACTGGAGCTTGGTTCGCTTCAAATAGACGCGTAGCCGAAGATGAAGACACTACTACCATTTATCCCGTTTTCCTTAACATTCGCAATCCTTATGTCTATAATGCTGAGGGTGCTTCTTGGCCTAGCCTTAAAATAGATGGCGAATATCTCTCTTCCGCTGAACTAGTGCGCAATGTCAGAAACAGAACCCTCTCTAA
>JAFSLR010000113.1 GCA_017448375.1 Synergistaceae bacterium
ACCGTCGGCAAAATTTCTCGGTGTCGTAAAGGCTAACGCATACGGGCACGGTATGATTCGCTGTTCGCAGAAATTACAGGAATGCGGAGCGGACTGGCTAGCCGTCGCAACAGTCCCCGAAGGAGTCGAACTCCGCAAAAACGGCGTAACACTCCCGATTCTATGTCTCGGTCAGGCAGACCCTAATCTCGCTTCACTCATGGCCGATTTCAGAATCACTCAGGCCGTAGGAGATTCCCAAAACGCAAAGGCACTCTCAGATTACGCAGATTCAGCCGGAAAATCAATCCGCATTCACATAAAAATTGATACAGGAATGAGCCGGACGGGTTTCTACTGGCCTTCCGACAATGACGCAAAAGAAATTACAGCCCGCGAAATTTCTGATGTCTGCAAATTGCCCGGGCTTTACGCTGAGGGAATGTTCACGCATTTTGCTGTTGCTGACGATGATTCGGATTTCACGCACGCACAGCTTACCCGTCTTCTTGAAGCACGTGATTATCTTCGGGGAATGGGACGCGAATTTGAGATATTACACTCGGCTGCCTCTGTAGGTGTTCTCGATTACCCGGAGGCACATTTGGACATGGGGCGTTTCGGTCTGGTACTTTACGGCTATGCGTCAACAGTAACAGGAAACGAGGACAGCAATTTAGGACTTCACCCCGTTATGACCGTAAAGAGCAGGATTACAGCAGTCCGAAAACTTCCCGCCGGAACTACAATAGGCTACGGACGTACTCACACATTAACGCGCGACTCGGTTATCGCCGTCATTCCTGCGGGATATGCTGACGGGATTCACCGCGTTTTGTCGAACAATTACGGCGTTAAACTTCACGGGGCTGCATGTCCTGTGTTAGGGCGCGTTTGCATGGATATGATGATGATTGATGTTACTGATGTTGAAGGGGTAAAGGCCGGAGATGTCGCAGTGATTTTTGACGGGGAACTAATGCCGATAGCCGCGAAGAATGCCGGAACTGTCATTCATGAGATTCTCTGCGCTCCGTCAGGAAGAGTCCCAAGAGTCTACATTGATAACGGAAAAATGACGGTGTAAATCATGCTGCCATTCAGGTTAAAGCCAGTATACAAGAATTACATTTGGGGCGGTAAAAATCTCATCACTTCATGGGGGAAAACTCCTGCCTCGCCGACTCTCGCTGAGAGCTGGGAGCTTGCGTCTCACCCTGACGGGGACAATATCATTCTTGACGGTGAATTGTCCGGCCTGACTCTCTCTGAGGCCGTGAGGAAATGTCCTGCAATAGTCTCAAAAACTTTCAGGGCTGAAGATACGTTTCCGATTATGGTTAAACTTATTGACGCTGCCCGGCCGTTATCGATTCAGGTTCACCCTTTCACGGAATACGCACGGAGAGTCGAAAACAGCAGAGGAAAGATTGAAGCGTGGTACATTCTTGGCCATGAGGAAGGAGCGTATATATATTTAGGTTTCAACAGGCATGTAACGAGGCGTGAATTTGAGCGTGCGATTATTGACGAGACTTTGACGGAAATGCTGAGGAAAGTTTACGTTAAGGACGGTGATACGTACTTCATTCCGGCGGGGACGATTCACGCGATCGGGGCGGGTATAACGTTAGCGGAGATTCAAGAGAACTCGAACATAACATACAGGGTCTACGATTACGGCAGGTTAGGTTCTGACGGGAAGCCGAGAGAACTCCACATAAAGAAGGCACTTGACGTAACGAATACGTTTCCGCTTAACATAACGCCTCCGGGCCGTTCGGGAAATGTTATAGTGAGCTGCTCAAAGTTTCACACCGAAAAGATTCGCGCTCCTTTCACGGGTAATACTCAGGGTAAAGGATTCGTCTTCATGATGTGCCTTGAAGGGGAATGCGTGTTAAGGTGCGGTGATTTTGAGTGTGAATTGTTGAAGGGGAAAAATGTTTTTGTGCCTTCTGACTGTGAGTATGATTTTTCGGTTGACGGTAACGGGGAAATTTTGATAACGCGGGAATGATTCTGCCCCCTCTGAAGTGTTGAGGGGGATTATGATTTGTCCTAAGCGTTCACGATCTGCACTAACTCAATAGGTGTTACGGCTTTGACTTTGCTGTGTTCGTAGTCTTTCGTGTTGACCGTAACAATGTAGTCTGCGTTAATGCTCTGTGCACAAATATCCTGCAAGTTGTCCTCAAAGTCGCGGAACTCTGTATTGTGTACAGCCTCAACAACTGCTTCATGCTTTGCGCTTGCTGTTGTAAGTACTTTGCAAACACGATCAAGCCATTCACGGCGTATTTCTTCCGGCTGCTTCATTCGTCCTGATGAGTACCAGATTATAGACATAGAATGAAAAGCTACATATCCCTCGATAATTTTATCTGCACACATCTTCATGACCTGAATAGATGACTCCTTGTACTTGTCATCACGCTCTGTTCGGTAAGTTATAATGACATTCGTATCAACAAGTATATTCATCATTTTGCCAGCCCGTATTTTTCCGCTAATGCATCCGCGTATGCTTCCTCGTAGTTTTCGGGAATCAACAGAGGTCTCTTCTTTTTCATTTCCTCCATCCAGCGAAATGCTTCCATGCTTTCTTCGCGCGCTTTTGCTTTTCTTGCTGCTTCCTGTTCAGGTGTCTCCCATGTAAGCGGATTCTCTTCTGTCTCTTTAAGCTCCCGCAAAACATCTTCCATTACTTTATCCGGTAGCTTCTCTATAATCGCGTATGCTTCTTCTTTCAGTGTCATGATATATTCTCCCTTCTATAAAAAAATCCTCCCCCGCAATCACTCACAGGGGAGGACGCTAATTAACGCCTAGTAATTCTCGCCGTGAATCTCGAAATACGCCTTCGGGTGAGCGCAAACGGGGCAAATCTCCGGTGCTTTCGTCCCGACAACGATATGACCGCAGTTACGGCATTCCCACACCTTAACCTCGCTCCGTGCAAAAACTTCCTGTGCCTCAACGTTCTTCAGCAATGCGCGGTATCTCTCCTCGTGGTGTTTCTCGATTGCCGCAACCATACGGAATTTCGCCGCCAACGCCTTGAAGCCTTCAGCCTCCGCCGTCTTGGCAAATCCATCGTACATGTCGGTCCACTCGTAATTCTCACCTGCCGCAGCCGCCGCCAAATTCGCCGCTGTGTCGCCGATTCC
>JAFSLR010000010.1 GCA_017448375.1 Synergistaceae bacterium
CAAAGAGTTCTTTTACCGCATTAGTCCTGATACTCAATTCCTTTCTACGGGCTTCTCGCCTCAGATTAATCCTAAGAATAACCTTCCTTACCCCAAGACCGTCATTCAGAATAACAACATTCACGGCATATCTCATATCGAAGTCAAGTACTTAGACTTCATCGGCCATGTGAGCGACTCTTGGTTCTTCTCCTTCGACATTGACGCTGTACGCTTCAGCCTCTGCAAACAGAATATTCTTAACTCTAAAGAAGTATGGCTGGAAGCTCGCAAAGTTGGCCATAAAGTCTTCCTCATGCCTTCTCCTGCGCTTTCATCGACTTACGGCAAGTCTTCCGTTCACTCGCTCGTCTACGGCATTAATACTTCATCACCTGATACCACAGTCAGCATTTATGATATTAGTATCTATGAACTGCTCACCCTTAACGCTCAAAATGTCAGCTTTATATCATCATACCTGATATTCGATGATGGCTCATCTTCCGATGTCAGAGTCAGTTATCCAGAGCAATAATTACAGTATAATATCAGCATTCACACTTACGAAAAGGAGCTTCATCATGCAAAATCAAGAGAGTAATAATTATAATCTTCTGCAAATTCAGGAAAATAAAAACAATTCATACTCTTTCATCGAAAACGCCATTACAATGCTACAGTCCCTCCAGACAACAAACTCACTTACTACACACAATGATCCTCAGGACAACATCATCTCCTCCCTCATCGAAAACCTTCAACAGATACTACTTGCTCAACAAAAAATCAGTCATATCATACGTAATTTTGAAGACGCTACAAAGAATCCTACTCATTCCTCCAAGCATGATGAAAAAACAAAATCTTCTCTTCAGAACCTCGTCGCTCAATTTCTTTCCTCGAATAATGATCTCAATGAAATGCAAGCCCAAGATTGTATCAATGCCCTTCAGCAAATCGTACACAATAAGCAATGTCAACTCGCTCAATGCAAATCTGATTTTGAAATATATAACCTACACACTATTGCTACAACCACTACAAGAGCTAGTTCTTACTCCTTCGGCACCTCAAAAGTTGAAGGTCTCGCTTTTGACCCTGCTAAAAATCCAGCCATTTACAGAACTCTTCTTCCTGTCAAAATTAATGTCAGCAACAGAAAGTCTACTAGAAAGAAAATCGAAACTCTCTTCTCCATTGACTTCAGCGACCTCAAAAAAGAAGGTGTTGCTATTGCTTTTGAGTACAGAATTACTCCTTACGACAGAGAAATTCACAATGCTGTCGCCACTCTCGCCGTTGCGGGCAATGAGTTCATCAATCCCAGCATGATCTTTCAACTCCTTTCTGGCAACACTCAAAGCAGAAACGATATGAGTCCTGAGACTAGAAAGAACATCTTACGAAGTATCGACAAAATGATGGCCACTATCATTACCATCGACGCTTCCGCTGAAGTTAACGCTCACATGATTACTAAGACTACCGGTATCTACAAAGGATACCTCATTCCCGCCGAACGCATTGAAGTCATTGAGCTTAACGGACAGAAAGTTACTGACTGCATTCACCTGCTCAGAACTCCACCTCTCTATGAATACGCCCGCGACAAAAATCAGATTGGCTCCATTGAGATTTCTATGCTTGATACCCCTCTCAGCAACACATCCGAGAACATCGAGCTTAAAGGATACCTCCTTAGACGCATTGCAAGCCTCCGAAACTCAAAGAATAATATGTCTGACACCATCAGATACGATTCTCTCTTTGAATACTTGAGAATTGACGCTCCTACAAAAGAAGCGTTAAAGAAAAAGCGTCAAGAAGTAAGAAAAAAAGTCAAGCAGTTCTTAGACTTCTGGATTGAAAAGGGACTTATATCCTCATACGAAGAACAGAATGAAGGCAAATCTATCGCTAAGATTGTCATTTCTCTATAAACACTGTCGTATCAATGCTTCAACAATAGGGGCAAAAAACACTCCCCAAACATAAGAAGAAATAAGGCATAAAACCTGTTACCACAACAGATTATCCCTTTCTCCCTTCATGTTTGCTGAAAACTTCCTAGCGCACTTTAGGATGTTAATACATTTCAAGCTCCTCAACCTCAAAAAGTAAGCAACAAACATAATTCACATCATCAATAGCGTGAATTACCTAAGTAAAAATACTGGGGCAAAAAACACTCCCCATAGGGGCAAAAAACACTCCCCATAGGGGCAAAAAACACTCCCCATAGGGGCAAAAAACACTCCCCTTGAGAGGGGAAAAAATCGGGGATAAACACAGTATCCATCAGCGTTTTTCCCCTCTGTGAAAAAAGTGTATAAGTATTATAAGTATTATAAGACTTATAGCGCTACGCGGCGGCTTTCCGTTGGTCGCCGCGCGCTTGCGTGAAACCCTAAAGAGAAAAACACAGGAAGACAAGACTGTGTTCTTCCTTCCCTCCCGAGAACCGTAAGCAACCAACGGGGAGCGACCATAAGAGAAAGACTAGGAATACAGAAGGAATACCCCCCCTAATCAGACTGTGTTATTCAATCGAGGTTTAGGGAAGAAGCGAGCGACCAACGGGAGCGAAATAGAGGAGAACCGAGAGACCCCCCATATAGACTGTGTTCTTAATCCTAAGGTTTTTCAGAAGAATCTCGCGGTTGTTATCATTTACTATAATATGCTAATATTAGTACAGGATTTCATGTGAGGAGGAATTTTCTTGAGTATAGCGTTTTCATCGTTGCCGCAAGCGTTACAGGAATTGGCGCATTTGAAGCAATGGGTATGCCACAAGGACAAGATACCGATAGACCCTACGCGGCAGACGAACGCGAAATCGAATGACCCTGCGACATGGGCAGACTTCGCAACGGCGTACCGCGCATTTCAGACAGGCAGGTATGACGGCATCGGAATTGAGTTCGGATTGCATGAGCCGGAGGCGTTACAGATAGCGGGAATAGATTTAGATCATGTAGTGCGTTCAGATGGAACGCTAGAACCGTTTGCGGCTGAGATAGTGGAGAAGATGAACAGCTATACGGAGTACAGTCCGAGCGGAACGGGTCTTCATATTCTTTGCCGAGTGAAATTGCCAGCGATAGGAAACAAGAAAGGGTTAGAGAATGGCACAGCAATCGAGATGTACAACAACGGGCGTTACTTCACGGTAACGGGTAAGATGTACGGAGAGGCGCACGGAGTGTGTGAGCGAACGAATGAGTTTAAGGAGCTTCATGAAAAATATTTTGGGAGAGCAAAGGCAGAAGAAAATTTTGAAGTACGGCCACATGTAAGCGATTTAACAGACAGGGAACTGTTAGAAAGGATATTCAGCAGCAGTAGAGGGTATGAAGTACGAAAACTGTACAGTGGAGATACGAGCGGTTATGCGAGTCATAGCGAGGCGGATTTAGCGTTGGTAGCACATTTACTGTTTTGGACGGGAGGAGATGAAAATCGAGTAGATAGAATGTTCCGAGGTTCAGGATTGATGCGAGCGAAATGGGACAGGGCAGATTATCGATTGCGAACGCTGGAGTTAGGAAGAAGGAGCCAAATAGGGGAATATAATCCCTCCGAGTATGTAGGTAGTGTGTTTCTAAAAAAGCCCTCTGTCGGGAAAATAGGAACGTTATTAACGGGACTTTCAGAAACGACAGGGCAGGACATAAGATATTACCTTCAGAATGAATATAGCGAAGATGAAGAGAAGTTTGGAAAGTATAAGACGCGGAGGACAGGATTTAGCAACATTGACAGTCATACGAAACTTTATCCAGGGCTTTATGTGTTAGGAGCGATCTCGAGTTTGGGGAAGACGACGTTTGCGTGTCAGTTATCGGATCAATTAGCGAAGAAGGGAGAGCATGTGTTGTATTTCACGCTGGAGCAGTCCCGTTATGAGTTGGTAACGAAGGGATTGGCGCGTCTGATGGCAGAAATAGATATGAGCCGAGCGTTGAGCGCGATAGAAATCCGTAATGGAGAGAAGACGGAAGAGCTTCAGAGAGCGAAAGAGTTATATATGAGATATGGAGGTAATGAAATCATATATGAGTGTGGATATGAAACAACGATAGAAACGATAATTGAGAAGGTGCAGAATTACATAGAGGAAAGAGGAGTAAGGCCAGTAGTGGTAATAGATTATCTTCAGATAATCCGGCCAATGGATAGTCGAATGAGTACGAAAGATGCAGTAGACTTGCATGTGCGTGCGTTGAAGAAGTTGCAGATGGAGAACAATTTGGTAGTGATAGTAATCTCGTCATTGAATCGGCAAAATTATTTAACGCCGGTGGATTTTGAGTCGTTCAAGGAGTCAGGCGGAATTGAGTATACGGCGGATGTAATCTGGGGACTTCAGTTGAGTGTGATGAATAGTGAAATATTTGATAAGGAGAAGGGGTTAAAGGCGAAACGGGAAGCAGTGCGAGTAGCGAAGAAGGCGCATCCGCGAGAAGTGGAGTTAGTATGCTTGAAGAATCGATACGGAGAGAGCAGTTACACGTGTAAATTTTCGTATTATGCGAGGTACGATTATTTTGTAGCGAATGAAGAGGAAGTAAAAGAAGGAGATTTAGGAGGCGAGGAGTTAAGTTTTTAGAGAAGAAGAACGCGGTCGGCGAGCGTCTGAACGTAGTTGAAAAGAGCGATAGCCCGCCGATTGTTGAAAGGTGGTACATGAACTTCACATACTTTCTCTGCTAATCTCATATCTCCCAACTTCTTTGATTGGCGATCTGTTCTTCTATAAAATCCTCAGGAGCGGCCATGTGCCAATCTATTGTTTTTCCGTTGTATTTTGTAGAGAATTGGTGTTCATTGAAGAGAGCTTCAGGGTCAGGGAAGAGTTCAAGGGCAGGTAGGTCTCCCAGTAACTGAACAGTAAGTTGCTTGAATAGTTCAGGTTTGACATAATCAGGCTTTTCTTTTTCTATAGGACATAGAACGCCCTGTGGAATGTTGTCATTGACGCGCTGGATAGTTCCTTTTGTAGCAATTAAGCAAAATTCAACGTTCTCGCGAGTCAAGTCGCCAGATTGACCGAGATAATAAGATTGTTGTCCGTTATCATCTTCAGTTGTTTTAACCCAAACGAAAGCAATTTTTTCGTTTGAGAAGCCCCATTGTTTTATAACCTCTTTAGCTTCATGAAGGCGAGGTGCGTTTACCCACATGAGTAAGGCGCAATTTTCCTCAGCGACGCGCCCCACAGGCAACGTGAGTAGTTCATCTGTAGATTGATAACTATCCCAATCTGGCTCAGCGTAGATTATGTTGTAGCGTAGGTCTGTTTTGTAGATACTGATTCTTGAATACTCTTCATATTGATTATATTCTTCAAATACATCACGTTCATCGTCGTCATAATCGTTAGGGTTGCTTTCTTCCTCATAATCATGCAGATCATACTGTGTAGCGCGTTCATAGTGTTGCTTGTTTTGCGATGGTTGCAAAGTCTCATTGTCTGAATGCTCGCTAACTTCATCCTGCTGAAGTTGTTCGGGTATCTCCTTATGCTGTGTCTGTGCCTCTTGTGTAGTAGAGACTTCCTTCGGTTGCTTCTCTTCATTCATGGTTGCAGGATTAGCCTCATGCTGAACGTTTAGCTCCTCACTGCGGAATAAAGCCTCAGAGGTAGTTGATTGAGGCGATACATCATCGGCAATGTTTGCAGGAGTATCAGTTTTTGGCTTTCTGTTACGAGATTTGACTTCAGCAATGACGGACTTAGCAGGTTCGCCCTGTTGAATACGTTGAGCAATCTCAGTCTGTTGAGGCACAGGAAGTTTAGTAATCTCATAAGCTGCATGGATAGAAATTTGATTATTGCGAGCGGCATTGACGATGGTGGTAGGAGCATGGTCGAGAACTTTAGTAGCGTGTTCGTATGTAGAGCCAGATACCCCAGCGAGAGTGCCTAACTCATCGCGGGATTGTTTCCGAGATTTTTGCCCCTCAGGTAAATTTACCTTAGGGTCAGCTTTTCCAGCGAGCATTCTCTGTTCAGCCTGAGCCTTGACGGCCTCTTCGTATTTACGAACAATCTCAACGCGCTGAAATTCACTAAGGTTGCGCCTACCTAACTGATTTTGAATCATCCATAAGATGACCTCATCGCGCGAGGCGAACTCCTTTTGAACGGTCTGAAAGTCGATTTTGTGTTTCTTGCAAATTTTGAATCTGTGATGACCGTCAATGATGATGCCGTTCCAAGTGATAATAGGGTCGCGGCAGCCTTCAGCGAGAATGCTTTGCTCCAGGCATGTGTATTCGTCATCAGTCAGAGGCGGAATGAGACTCTCAAAATCGTTGTCAACCTGTAGCTCTTGTGTACTCATGGCGCGTAATCGCTCCTTTTGCAAAATTCAGGGAGGAGATTTTAACATGTCGGAAGGTGTAAATCAATATCGGTAACG
>JAFSLR010000114.1 GCA_017448375.1 Synergistaceae bacterium
ATTTCGCGCTGAGACTCGCGACTCTTTCCTTGTCCCCGTTGCAGTACGTATCAATCAGAATGTCCCAGAACCTGTACATATCGCGGTAACGTATCCCGATAAAGCTGATGTCATCATCGGATACATTGCGCGTTCCTTTGCCGATCAGCTCAAAGACCATATAGCAGTGAATGAGATCTATTACAGGATTTCCCATTCCGGCATCGCCAAGATCTATCAGCATTAATTCTCCGTCCGACTCCATTATGTTTTTCGTGTGATAGTCGTTATGAATGAATCTGTTGCCTTCGGGAATCGCATCGTAAAGCGCGTGCATTTTCGCAATTTCACCGGGCGTAAAATCCCCCGTAAGTTTGTCGATTGTGCTGTGAAGGAGTCGAGAGGCTTTCGGCATTTGCCCTTCGGGGACTTCTGTTGCGTGAAGCTGTTTCAATAGCAAGCCGGAAGATTCAGCCAGTCCGGGCAAACATTCGGGGTCATCGTTAATGCGTTCGGTGAGAGTCCTTGCGTTTAACGTCTCGTAGATTGTGCCGTAACTCTCTCCGCATTTCACCGTGTCAAACGCAATCGCACACGGAACACCCAGCAGGAATGCTTTACGGCTCGCTTCTCTTTCGGCCTCAATGTCAGAAAGCGATATACCGTGCTTGAAGACTTTTATCATCTCATCTCTTGTCAGACGGTAAACTTTTCCGTTTGCGCCCTCGCCTAAAACTTCACAGCCTTCAACAGAAACTTCACGCATTTTTTTGCGAACGTCAAGCAGTTCCGTGAATCCCGTTACGCTGAAGACATCATATACATCATTCGAGACATTGAGAATCGGCAATGGAGTCTTGATTCTCTTACGCAGTTTCAATAATACACGCAATCCCGCTGAGGAAATATATTCGAGTCTTTCCGCGTCAATCTGAATGTTACAGCCTTCAGGGTTCTGCGATATTGCCTCCGTGATTTGTGAGTCGGTTGAGTCCGCGTTGTTCGAGTCGATTCGTCCCTCAAGAAAAATCGTCAAAGTATCATTCTGAAATTCCGTCCTCATTATTTACTCCTATTCAAGAAATTTTGACTTCAGCTTTTCGATGTCGTCCTTGCTTAGTCCAAGCTCCTTGATGATGTATCCGACAGGCGAGCCGTAATTCTCCTTGAGCCACGAAAGTACCGTAGTCATAGTTTTCGGGTTCACCTCGTCAAGCACTAACATATATCTTCCCATTTCGGACTCTTTAATGCCGTTTGACAGGAGCATTTTGTGCTGTGATTCGATTCTTTCGGCGTTGAAATCGTTCGTGAGCATGTAGTCTCTCATGATTGTTTTCTCGTCAGCACCTAGCGCAGAAAGTATCAGCATTGCCGCACAGCCTGTACGGTCTTTACCCTGAGTGCAATGGAAGAGCAGAGATTTTCCGGCGGGAAGTTCTATCAGTTCACGGAAAAATTCACGGTAAGCCTTTTTGCCGGGTTCGTCAGCAAGAAACCTTACGTACATATCGTAAGACACAATCCCGCTGTCAACAATTACCTTCAGCCTTTCAAACGCAGTGCCTTCAACCGCTAATTTCTTTTCGAGCTCCTTTGTGAATAAGTCCTCATCTATGACACGGAGATTGACATACTTCACGCCCTCGATTGAAGGGTCAGGCTTTGCGGCGGCCTCAAGACTCAATCTAAGGTCAGCGATTACAGACAGGTGATAATCTTCCGTGAGCCTCGTTTTGTCCTCGCTGGAAATTTCGTTAAGTGCAGCACTCCTCAGAAGGACTCCGCGCTTGATTCTTTTTCCGTCAGCCGTGAGATAACCGCCAAGCTCCCGGGCATTTCCCACGCTCCTAAGGTTGATGCTCTGAGTCGCCTGCAAATCAGAATCAGCATAGCACCCCGAAAAACTGAACAGGCAGAAAATCAGCGACAAGATTATTATTCCGTACTTCAAAATTTCTCACTCCTCAATGAAATTTGGCCGTTAATATAACACACGCGAAAAATATTGACTCACGTGAAATAATCATAGCAATCACAATTTTACACAAAGGAGATTCAGGCCATGAAAAAAATCGCAGTAATCCCCGGAGACGGAATCGGCCCTGAAGTTATAGGTGCGACTCTTGACGTACTGAAGAAGGTTGCACCGAATGCGTTTGAGTTTGACGAGGTTGCAATGGGAGGTAACGCTATCGACAAATACGGCGAACCCCTGCCCGCTGAGAGCCTCAAGAAGTGCCAGAACGCTGACGCAACATTGCTCGGTGCTGTGGGCGGCCCGAAATGGGATAACGTTCCCCCGGATATTCGCCCAGAACGCGGACTCTTGGGCGTGCGCAAGGGACTCAAAGTCTTTGCGAACATAAGACCCGCGAAAATTTTTGCCCCGCTCGCCTCAGCTTGTCCCCTCCGTAAAGACATTGCCGACAAGGGAATCGACTTCATAATCGTGCGCGAACTCACAGGAGGAATATATTTCGGCAAGCACGAGGCCTTCACGACTCCCGATGGCGAAAAGGCAGCGCGTGATGTAATGGAGTACACAGAGCACGAAATACGCCGCATCGCTCATGTCGGCTTCAAGATGGCAATGCACCGCCGCAAAATTGTTACGTCAGTCGACAAAGCTAACATTCTCACGTCGTCAAGATTATGGCGCGATGTCGTTGAGGATGTTGCAAAAGAATATCCTGAAGTCAAGCTCAATCACCTTTATGTTGACAACGCTTCAATGCAGCTTATACGAGTCCCGAATGAGTTTGACGTTATCGTAACAGAAAATACTTTCGGCGATATTCTTTCGGACGAGGCGAGTCAGATTGTCGGCTC
>JAFSLR010000115.1 GCA_017448375.1 Synergistaceae bacterium
ATAATATTTGTGCCATTGTGCGGGATTTCGAGATATGTATTCAGGCGATTGCTTTTCGGGCTTGGTATTTATTCGACCGACATAATGATACTCGGAGCAGGGAGAACGGGAAAAATTTTTGCGGAAAACATTGCGGAACATCATTTCACGCTTGGGAAAATAGCGGGCTTCCTTGATGATGACGAGTCGAAACAGGGAACGACGGTAGCGGGTTTCAAGGTTCGGGGGAAAATTGATGACTTTGCGGAAATCTGCGCCCATGAGAACATTGACGAAGTGGCAATAGCAATCTCGACAGCCTCACGCGAACTTCTGAACAATATATTGGGGATTGTAGAGTTCAGTGTCAGACAGGTGCATTACATTCCTGATATGTATATGCTAGCGACGTTTTCGCCGTTAGTGCGCGACCTTGAGGGAATGCCGGTAATATCGCCTTCGCAAGGACTGATGAATCCGTTTTGCCGTTTCCTGAAAAGTTTTGCTGATTACGTTTTGGGAACTATTGCGCTTTTGATTGTATCGCCTGTAATGGTTTTTGCGGCTCTGAAAGTGAAGATGAGACACGGGGGAAAAATATTATCGTCTCAGGAACGCTCCGGGCTTAACGGTGAAAGGTTCAGGCTGTACAAATTCCGAAGCTCAGATGAAGGCGGAACGGATATAACATTGAGGCGGTCATATCTTGATGAACTTCCCCAGATCTTTAACGTTTTGAGGGGAGAAATGAGTCTTGTCGGGCCTAAAGCACTTTTCGTGAATGAAGCCGGAAATGTTGAAAGGGATGAAAGAGCCGGAAAAATTCTGCCTGTCAAGCCGGGTATAACAGGATTCTGGCAGATAAGCGACAAGGGTGAAAACGACAGGAAGATGCGGGCAGAGATGGATTTGTACTATGTCCGTAACTGGTCATTATGGCTTGACACTGTGATAATCGCAAAGACATTGCTTCTAGTTACGATACTGAAGAAGAAGAGAACGGCGTAACAAAATCCCCCTTAAAATTTCACAAAAAAAAACTCCCCCCGTTAATTTTGGGAGGAGCTTTGAATTTTTCCGTCTTGAAAGAGTTAGCTGCCTTTCTTTGCGCGGACTACTCTTTTTGCGGGAACGGTGCTTGATTTCTTTGCGGGAGCTTTCTTAGCGGGTGTTGCTTTCGGGGTTGCTACGGGTTTTCCGAGAGCATACGGTGCGGCTTTCGCGGGGGTCTGACCTGCGACGGCTGAGAGCTGGATAAAGTTCTTCTTTGTTGTCTCTGAGCTGTCATCAAAAACAGTGCCGTAAATCTCGTTTCCGAGCATGTCATAATGACGCTGATAAGTCATTGCGAACTGTTTTCCGTCAGGGGTATACTCGTAACCGTACTCAGTGAAATAGAGGCTTCCGGCTTTTTCGGGGGAGAGGCCGAACTTTGACATAAGGAGCTCGATTGTCTCATTCTTGATTGTCTGGTTGGTGTAGTATTTCCTTGATACTGCGAAGGGGATTCCGTTTGCGTCCTTGCCGTAGTCGAGGATGTACCAAGTCATTTTGTTTTTGTCCTGTCCGAGAGCCTTCTGTTTAGCGGCATCCCAAGCGAATGAGGGAACGGCCATAACAGCCACAAGTCCGATGATTAACGCGCATACTGCAAATTTCTTCATGATTTTACGCACAGCCTTTCGTGTGAATTATCAGGCGATATTTTAGCACATAAAAGTTTTTATGCTGTTGTAAAATTACAATATTCATAAAAAATAACAGGAGGATTAACTTTCAACATGCGTAAAATTTTGTGTGCATTCATTCTCGTGATTGCGGTAAGTTTCCCGTGTTCATCGGAAGAAGTCAGCGTCAATATGTCGAGCCGTGATATACAGCGTGATGTAGCGGGGAATATCATTGACATGAAGAGTCCTGAAGGTTTGCGGATAATATATCTCGGAACGTTCCGGCCTGAAGAGAAAGAAATTTCGTCAGGTGATGTTGCTGATGACGGAATATTCTCGGTCTTCATGGTGAAGTCGGATAAGGATACGCCGTTGCAGCTTGATGTGAGGGACGGTTACGACACGAGGACGAACAAATTCGGGTGGAGGAACAATGCGCCGTGGGGATATATTGCGGATATTGAGACGGACGGGAACCCGCGAGATATTCTTCAAACGTTCTGGGTGAGGGTAACGTTCTGGCATAATCTGCCGTTCAAGTACGGGAAATTTCCTGTTATAGGGAGAATAGGATTCCTCATCAACGGGAATGAACTGACGTACAACAGGATACGGCCGAAATCGTGGGAGGAATGGAAGAAGATTGAGCCGAAAGTAATGGAGCTTGAAGAGAATGAGAAGGAATGTGATTTTACGCTTGATGAGCTTGAAGTGAAGCCGGAAAAATAATTAAGCTGTAAAGCTCAGGGGTATTCAGTGAGAGTATAACAGGATTAAGACCCTGCTTCTGACTCATTCGGGGGCAGGGTTATCAGTCCCAAAGATGATAAAAGTATTTCGTGAACAGCGCAAACGCTTCGTCCTTGCATTTCTCGCGGTATTCTGAGATTTTCCTGTCCTCGTCAAAATACTTATCCCACATCTCTTTATACTCCGGAAGCTCGTTAGCAAAATGAACTCTTAGGCCATGTCCGTGTTCAGATTCGTATTTCTCTTCATCTGTCATCAGTTTTTCGCCCAACATGCCGAATCTACGTTCAAACTCTTCATTCATTCTGTCAAATTCAGCTTCATACGGATTATTTTTGGTGCAGGTATCTTCAGAGGCTTCGCGGAAAAGAAATATCATCCTGTCAAGTATCTTCGTCCATTCTTCATGGCAGGTCTTCTCGTCTGTACCTTCAGTAATCGGGCTATGGTCATTCCAAGCATAACGATAATTTTCACGCTTGAACGGCCTCCATATATCTCCCATATTAACACCCGCCATTGTAACGCCCTTTCAGCCTCTCATAGACTACATCAGGCACAACATCTTCAACCGTACCGCCGAACTTGAATATTTCCCTTATGCTTGAGCTTGAGACATACGAATATTCAGGGTCAGTAACGATAAAGAACGTTTCAATCTCAGGAGCTAATTTACGGTTCATGAGTGCCATTTGAAACTCGTACTCAAAATCGCTCATAGCCCTTAATCCCCGAACAATAACTCCAGCATTCTTCTGCCTCACGTAATCCACTAAAAGACCGTTGAAGCTGTCCACCGTGATGTTATTGACATGGCCTAGTGCCTCGCGAGCCATAAAACAGCGTTCCTCAACCGTAAATGCTGAGGTCTTGCGCTCATTCACGAGTATGCTCACTATAACTTCATCGAAAACTGCAGCGGCTCTTTCAGCGATATATATATGTCCGTTAGTGATAGGGTCAAATGAACCGGGATATACAGCAATGACTTTCATTAATCTTAATCCTCACTCCGAATATAAATTTATGAATCATACTTAGCACCTTTTCCCCTGTTGCAGTCTTGACAGAGTGTCCATAAATTGCTTGGCTCTGTCCTGCCTCCTTTAGCGATTGGCTTTATGTGGTCAACTTCAAGCCTTGCTCCGTCCTGCGCTGTTCTTCAGCATATCTGGCACCTTAAATTATCACGCTTCATTATCTCGTAACGGAGGCTTGGTGTCATCATTTGCCGTTCTCTTTCTCGCCTATATTTTTCCGAGTTCATATGCTGCTGTCGGAGATTGCGAAGCCGTGTATATTCCTGCAAGTCTTCAACAGTAACATAAGCAGAGTCCTCATAATGATTTACGCCTGCCGGGCTGGTATAGCTCCATATGACTTTTACAGGTGTATGAATAGCTTTGTCGACAGACTGGTACATTTCTTCTTCCTTTTGTCTTACGTAATCAGAAGCATCAGACTGAAGCGTGGCGACAGAATTTAACCTGTATGAAAAATTATTGTCGGCCAGAAATTTATACTTGGCGCAAATCTCACTGTAAGCTGTATCCATCGCACGTGTTTTGCTGTAATTTCTAAATTCATTCAGTGAATTTAATTTTAAGGTTATCGGGAAGCAAAAAGACTGCAAAGACCGAGACATTTCGCACAGCCTGTTATACTTTTTTGATTGTTGCAGTTGTTGCTGTAACTTCTTATCAGCTCTCTTACCCCACCATTCTATAAGCAACATGATGGCATAAAAAATTACAATATACTCCATACAGTAATTCACCGCCTTATACTGTGTATTTTGGGGTTGAAGATG
>JAFSLR010000116.1 GCA_017448375.1 Synergistaceae bacterium
CTTACGGCTCTTATATTTCGGGTGTCCTGCTAATCCATCGAAAAACTTTTCATACGCTTTTACTGCATCTTTTATCGCTTGTTTGCACACATTATTACTTATTGTGTAAAGCCAGCGATTTTCTGGTTCATTCTTGAACAACGTGAAACGCTTGCGCAATTCGTAATAATTGATGAATTTACCGCCTTCGTCATGATTTCTTTTTTCCTGCTCCAATGCCCAGTTGTATGCAAATCTCGCAGTCCCAGCGAACTGGAATAATCGCGTCATCTGCTTATCATTTGGGATTAACATAACCCGCACCGTTTTCAGCACATTCTCACCTCCTTTTCGTATTATTATAAGGCAGTGAGAAAACTATAACTTCTTTACAATCTTTTATATTAACTGTTGCCCCCTTCTTGTATTGTTTTCCCTAACCACTATCCACTAATCACTAATATCTTTTTCGTGATGAGCGTTTGAGGCTGACTAGCATTGTGCTTTTGCCGGTCTTTTTGAGACTGTCCATTTCAGCGAGTGCCTTACCTGTTCCAAGCGCAACGGATTCCATTGGGTTTTCTGCTGTGAAACAATTTATACCCGTCTGCTGTGCTATGAGTTCCGGCAGCCCGTGAAGGAGTGCGCCCCCTCCGGTTAAGACTATGCCTCTGTCGATTATGTCGGCTGAAAGTTCCGGCGGAGTTAATTCGAGGACGTTCCGAATACCGTCAACAAGTGTCTGTATCATTTCCCCGATTGCCATATTCACCGCTGAACTTGTTACTTCAATCTGACGCGGTAATCCCTGAACCAAATCGCGCCCCTTCACTATCATTCTTTGATCCTGTTCGAGTGGTACGCAAGTCCCGATCATGATTTTGAGATTCTCTGCTGTCTGGTCGCCGATTGCAAGGTTATACTGACGGCGCAAATACCGCGTTATCCCTTCGTCAAACTTATCACCGCCGAGACGCAATGATTTCGACACAACGACACCGCCCAATGATATTACCGCAATATCCGTAGTGCCTCCGCCGATGTCGACAATCATTTTCCCGCGAGCTTCCTCGACATTGAGATTAGCACCGATAGCAGCGGCCATAGGCTCTTCAATCAAATACGCCTCACGCGCTCCGACCTCCAATGCCGCCTCAAGTACTGCTCTCCTTTCAACATCTGTAGCCCCTGAAGGTACGCAAATCATTGCCCTGTTTCGGAAAAATTTTTGCGTCCCCTTAGTTATTCGCCTCATGAAGTGCTGCAACATTGCTTCAGTCATGGCATAATTCGCGATTACTCCGTCCCTTAAAGGCCGTACAGATGTAATACTGCCCGGAGTCCTTCCTACCATGCTTTTTGCGTCATATCCTACCGCTAAAATCTCGCCCGTGTCCTGATCTACTGCAACAACAGAAGGCTCTCTCAATACAACCCCGTGATGTTTCTCGTAGATTAAAACCGTAGCTGTTCCCAAATCTATACCTATATCAGTTCCGAACAAATTTCCTCACCCCTGAAAGTAAAATCATCACCGCAAATATTCCCGTTCCCGAATCACATCCGCTTGAAGTCTCAGATACCATAGATGGCCGGGAAGTTCCATCTTTCCATATTGCACAGTCCGAGTTAAGCTCAATGTCCCCTACATATTCAGTGTCAACATACCCCGTAACCCTGAGTTTGCCGGAAGTCTCTGAAGTAAATGTAACCTGATATGTTAATCCGTTATGTGTTACTGCCGGAAGGACAAAAGGATTATTCAATGTCGGCGTAAAATCAGGAAACAATATAGGGATTATAATTCCGTTAAGATAATTATCTTCCCAAATCTTAATGTCAAGTCCCGTTTTGTCAAAAGCATAGAGGCTGAGATTAATTTCATATCCCGTTAAACAGTCTGAATAATCGCTTATCTTGTCGCGGCTTATAAATGTTGATGTGTCATTGCTGATTACATTTACCATGTCATGACTTAGATTCATGGCCTCGCTTGTCGTAAGATTCATTTCCCCGCGAAGCTCAAGACTAATGCGGACAAAACTTTTCTCAACAAAACCCGTTCCCAAAATATTCCATTTACCCGAAACGTCAAAACCTTCAGCAGAAACCGCAAAAATCATAAACATTACGCAGAGAAAAAATTTCTTCATGGCCGTAACTCTCCTTCCGTGCGTATTCTGTTAATCATTGAGGCAAGATAACCCGCTCCGAATCCGTTGTCGATATTAACGACACTTACTCCGCTCGCGCATGAGTTGAGCATAGCAAGAAGCGCACTAATCCCCCCGAATGAAGCACCGTATCCCACACTCGTAGGAACAGCGATAACGGGACAATCCGCGAGTCCTCCGAGTACGCTGGCTAATGCACCCTCCATTCCAGCAACCGCAACAATAACGCTAGCCCTCATAATATCATCAACATTCGACAGCAAACGGTGAAGACCCGCAACGCCGACATCATAGAGACGCTTAACACGGTTGCCGAGAACTTCTGCGGTTAATGCTGCCTCTTCCGCAACAGGTATATCACTCGTACCCCCTGTAGCTACGAGAATGAATCCGCTGCCTTCAGGTTCAGGGATTGCGCCGAAAACCCCTGCTTTTGCGTCAGGGTGATAATCTATTTCGCAGCCCAATCGGTGAAGCTCGTCTGCTGACTCTTGGGACAATCGGGTGATGAGAATCGTTTTCTGCCCGTGAGACTTCAAGACATCAATTATGCCTGAAATCTGAGCGGGAGTCTTCCCTGCGCCGTAAATTACCTCCGAGACTCCCTGACGGATTTTACGGTGAAGGTCGATTTTAGCGTAGCCGATGTCCTCGAAGGGCTGTTCGCGGAGTTTCAGGTATGCTTCTTCCTCTGTTATGTTGTGGCTGTAGAGTTCGCGAAGTATTTGCTTTGTGTCATTCAATAAATTTTCACCTCTGCGAAATGATAACACAAGCTGTGAAGTTAATATATCTCTCCGAAATAAGTCTCGTCATTCTTGACTCTCTCACGGTAAAATATCACCTGCTTAACGACTGCCATTGAAGGGCCTTGACGGAGTTTTTCTTTCATTTCGTTGACGCATTCGGGGACTCCCTGAATGACAACTTCGACTCGTCCGTCAGAAAGATTCTCAACGCTTCCTGTTAAACCGAGTCTTTCGGCCTGCTGGCAAGCCCAATATCTGAAGCCTACGTGCTGAACTCTTCCTGAGATTAACGCCCTTACGCGGATAAAATTGCTTTTGTCATCGTAGTAACTCATTGCCAAACTCCTGACTCTGTTAATGTGCGAATAGTTTTCCCTGCCCAATCGTGATTTGCTTTCGGGTTAGCGGGACTCGGATGAAGTATTTTCGTGATTGTTACGCGCTGCCCGATTAGTGCGGATTTTGCGCGCTGGTATGCGAAATTTCCGATTCCGACAACGTAATCCGGCTTGAGAATCTCAACCGCCTCAATCAATGCCGTATCACAAAACCTGCAAAGCCTCATTCGCTCTGAAGGGTCTATTCTGTCGGGCGTGGAACTGCGAATGCTGCCTTTCTCTGTTCTGCACAAGAATAAAAGCGGGCAGTAATTGAGGGCGAAATGCTGAGCGAAGAAATTTTCCGCAGTCCCGAATCTTGAAGCGAAGAGTCCCCACAAACGTTTTCCGCTGACTTCGGATCGTCCGCAGTTGAGGCCGCGAACGGGGTATGAGACGTTCTGATTTTCGGGGGGAGTTATGGAGATTTCGGTGATTCCGAGAAAATTTCTGACCGCGTTAATTTCGCCGAAAGGGATTCCAGTTTGAGCCATTCCCCATGGGCCGGGATTGATTCCGAGAAAGATAACGCGCTTCCGTCCCTCTGAGAATTTCATGTACTGCGTGAATCCGTTCCAGGCGTAA
>JAFSLR010000117.1 GCA_017448375.1 Synergistaceae bacterium
CCGTCATCACTCACAGAAAACGCCGGAATTACCGCTGCCGTAACATATTCGTGTGGTTCATTCTCCAACACTTTAAGCCACAAACGCCGCGACGCTTTTCCCCCTGAATTTTGCGCCGATACGTTGACGGTGAAATTTCCGGCTCTCTCAGGGACACCGTGAATTATTCCCGTCTTGCTGAGGCTCAAACCTTCGGGAATCTTCCCCCTGAATGTCCACGTTACACCCTTTCCGCCTTCAGCCTTAAGAGCCGTCCTGTAATCCTCGCTCACAAAACCTTCCGGCAAAATTGATGTCGTTATTTTCGGCCTCCGTGTCTTAACGCTGAATTGTAACGGGCGAGTCGTCTTTCCGTTTTCATTCATGGCCGTAACGCGAATCCTTCCCCTGAAATCATTTAACGCAATCCCCGAAATTATTCCCGTTTCAGGATTCAGGCTCAAACCTTCAGGCAACATATCACTGCTCCATTTCACCGACTCTGAAGCCCTCAGCGTGAACTCGTATTCCTCATCGGTAAACGCTTGCTTTATTGACGTTGATAATATTCTAGGCGGCCTCTTGTGATTAATGTCATTGCTGTTTACGGGAATTTTTACGTCAGCACTTTTCGGCTTAATGTCAATACTTTCCGGCTTGACGGGGCTTGAAGGCTTTGCGGGTTTCGGGTCTGATACTGTGAGGGTGAATGATGTCATTGCGCGCTTTGAGCGTCTCTGTTCCGTAACATCAACCGTGAAAACTCCTGCTGTTTTCGGAGTGCCTGAAATTTTCCCCGATGATGATATTCTGAGGCCGTCAGGAAGTCCTTTCGCCGAAAATTTTGCGCCCTTCCCTGACGCTTTGATGTTGTGGGAATACGTTTCGCCGACAACGCCCGAAGGTAACGCATTCAACGCTGACGATTTTTTTTCGGAATTGTCGAGAGTCCATTTGCCCGGAATATCTATCTTCATCGGCGGAACATTGTAGCCCGAATTTTTGTCGCGCCGGAATATCACTGCATCGCGCGAGTCCGAATAGCTGAGTATCAATACATCGCCGGAAATCTCAAGCCTTGTTGTAACTTCAGCTGAGGCCGATAACGCCTGGAGAACGGCAATTATGATTATCAGGGGAATTATTCTACGCATAAAATTACGCTTTCACCTGCCGTAAAAATATTGTTGGGATATAATCATAACCATAAAAATTTTTCACGCAAGAAGGAATCCAAAATATCACATTACTTTGACGAAATAGTAAACATTATCGAAAGACTCCGCGCCCCGAACGGTTGTCCTTGGGACAGAAAGCAGACTCTTGAAACTCTCCGTACCCCCATAACTGAGGAAGCCTACGAACTTGCAGACGCTATCACAAAAAACGACATTGCCGGAATACGCGAAGAAGCCGGAGACTTATTGTTACAGGTTGTATTTGTCGCGTCAATCGCAAAAGAGGCCGGACTTTTCGACATGAAAGACGTTGTTCGGGGAATTTGCGACAAGCTCATACGCCGTCATCCTCACGTTTTCGGGAATGTCAAAGCTGAAGACAGCGACGAAGTTTTACGGAACTGGGAGAAAATCAAGGCTGAGGAACGGAAAGAAAAGCACGAGTCAACATCAATACTTGCCGGAATACCTGACGGACTGCCGCCCCTCCTTAAGGCTAACAGGATTCAAGGGAAGGTTAAACATGTCGGGTTTGACTGGCCGGCGGGCGAAACTGAACCGTTATTCGCAAAACTTGATGAGGAAATCGGCGAGCTTAAAGACGCGGCAAAAGAGAATGATCCCGTTCACATGGCCGAAGAGTTAGGCGACGTTCTTTTTATGACGGTGAATATTGCGAGAAGGCTCAATGTTGACCCTGATGCGGCGTTGAATATGGTCTGCGAGAAGTTCCGAAAACGCTTCATGATTATGGAGAATTTAGCCCAGAACGAGGGCAAATCAATCTCAGATTACACGCTTGATGAGCTTGACTCATTCTGGGAAATCGCAAAGAAAAGGCTTAACTCTTCCGCCTCAGAATCATAGCCGCAAGAACGATAACGCCCCAATTAACCGCGTAACAGCCTCCGCCGCTTGTACCGCGAACCCCTGAATGAGGATTGCCCGTAATCTCAATCTCAACTGCTGCCGGGTCTGAGATTCCGTTTTCGTTCGTGGCTGTTACTTCGACAAATCCTGAGTAAACGCTCGCAGGCTCACCGCTTATTGTGAGAGTCCATGAGCCTGTGATTTTCGAGAGTCCTACGGGCATAACATCGGGGCTTGTCGTCCACGTTACGGGGTTTTCGCTGTCAGCTGTAATTGTTACGGGGGTTACGGGGGAATATGCCTGACCGCTTATTGATGATATTGACGGGCTGAGCACGGGCGGATTTCCGGAAACGTCCCACACTAAACGCACATTCATGCAAACAGGCCGCGTATCTCCCTCGTAATATATCCCTGTCATGTAATCATACGTTACAACAGACGGAAGAGCCGCGAATTTCACAGTCCCGCTTAAAGGATCGTATTCTGTAATGCTTACTCCATCGCCCTTTATCGACTCCGGCACAACGTTAGCATATTCCGTTGAGTTCATTCCAATATCACGGAAGCTGAATACTGTTGACCGATTGCCCGTAATGTATCGAGTCTGTGATGAGAGTGAAGCCAGCGAATTTTCAGGGGAATTATAGTTCACATGGAGACCGAGATTTTTCGAGAGATCAATTTTCACAAGCCTGTTATTTCTCACATCAATATTCTTCAGAGTCGTCTGCAAAATATCAAGAGAGTATATAGCGTTGTTTCCGAGATATAAATTCTCAAGCACTGTATTCCCGTAAAGGTCTAATGCTGAAAGTGAGTCATTGCTCATGTCAAGCGAAATCAAACGGGTGAAATTACTCACGTCAACCGAATCAATCTCGCTCCTTCCTGTCATGCGGAAATCCTCTAACCCCGTCAGTGTTGTGAAACCTTCCGGCCATGTGAAGCCCTTAGTCCCCGACAAATCAAGCGCAAGCAACGCCGTATCACCCGTAAGATTCAGACTCTTAAGCGTGTTACCTGAAGGCAGAGTGATATGTTCAAGTCTCGTCATTCCGCCGAAATCACCCGAAACAAGTGCGCCCATTTCGGGAATGTCAATCAACGCTATATAATCATTCTCAGTTGTTCCGCTCCCGTTGAGATTAAGAGCCTTCAATGCAGGAACAAGATTAACAGTTCGGCCTTTGTACGCTGTAACTTCATCGCCTGAACCGCCCATAAGCATTTGCATAATGTTGAAGCCTGACGAATCAGAATATGACATATCGGAATTGAAGTAGACAGTATCTTTTCTCAGGGCAATAATGACGGTGTGAGTCTTGTAGCCTTTGGGAATATTGCTTCCTCCGCCGCCGAACAAACTGCTCATATCGCCGCTTCCGCTTCCCATTCCGCCGAACATGCTGTTTGTCCCGGTATTGAACGCATAGCCAACACGGTCAAGTTTGGGATTGCCGCTGAGATTGAGATATGTTAGGGATGAAAGTGGCTTTGACAGTAATTCGCTTGAAGACTGACCGCCGAATAACCCCGCAATGCTTGAAGTGTCATCGCCTTCATCGGGGCTTGCCGTTTCAGCGCGTATCAAAGCAAGGTTTACGGCCTTAAGGTTTGAACAGCTGCTTGCGTCAACCGAGACTACATTAACCGACTTGTAGAGGCTCAGAATGAAATCCGCTGTGCTTCCCCTTACATCAAGCACCGAAAGTTTGTCGAATGACGGCAGAAACTCACCGCTGAATGAGTCCGGCAATGCTATTCTCAGCTCCTCAAGTCCCGTGAATACATCGAACGACTCGAAATCAGCTGACGTTACATTGAGATTCACGCCGTCAAAGTTCATTCTCGCAACATCAGAAGCGGATATGTCATTATCGCCCCTCTTGAGTGAGACCGAAACAACATCAGATGACTCGTCCTCCGAAATTATTTGCGCGGTTAAAATATTGCCGTCTTTGTCGCGAATATTGGCCGACTGAATCGAAAGTGCTAAGTTCTCGTGGAGTGATACTGTTTCGGCTGAGGCTGTGAGAGTCGGAATGCCCACAAGAATTGCAGACATCATGAAAAGTATAAAGCGTTTCAACAAAAAACCCCCTGTAAAAAAATGAATTAAGTCATAGTATTATAATCAAAAATCTATGTCAAGAAGAAAAGTTCAAAGGATGCTTTAAGCTCATAAAGGATTAAGTTTAACCCTCAAATAAAGTATAATACTAGAAAAATCCACACATAAAGGAGAAAAATTTAATGTCAGGAGAAAAGAAGGTAAGAATAACTGAAACAGGACTCCGCGACGCTCACCAGTCATTAATCGCCACAAGAATGCGTACTGATGACATGCTCCCCGTCCTTGAGTACATGGACGCAGCCGGATATTGGGCGTTAGAGATGTGGGGCGGAGCAACTTTCGACTCGGCAATGAGATTCCTTGACGAAGACCCCTGGGAGAGACTCCGGCTCATTCGCGCTCGTATCAAAAACGCAAAGTTACAGATGTTATTGCGCGGACAGAACCTCGTGGGTTACAGGCACTACGCAGACGATGTAGTTCGCGAGTTCGTCAAGAAAGC
This sequence comes from Synergistaceae bacterium, assembly GCA_017448375.1. Classification (GTDB taxonomy): domain Bacteria; phylum Synergistota; class Synergistia; order Synergistales; family Aminobacteriaceae; genus JAFUXM01. The sequence goes on from JAFSLR010000117.1 coordinate 4,607, forward strand.
TGTCGGAAACGGTATAGACATAATCCGCTGCTTTGACGCATTGAACGACCTCCGTAACGTTGAAGTCGCCGCCGATCAGGTCAAGAAGGAGGGCGCACACCTTCAGCTTTGCATGAGCTACACGCTTTCACCCGTTCACACACTCGACTCATTCGCGGGAATGGCTAAACGTATGCAGGATATGGGCGCGGACTCAATCGCAATTAAAGACATGGCCGGACTCATTGGCCCTATGGACTGCGCTAAACTCGTTGAGGCAATCAAAGCGAAAGTTGACATACCCATAGAACTCCACAGCCATTACACAACAGGACTCGCAAGCATGGCTTATCTTGCGGGAATCGAAGCGGGCGCGGAAATCGTAGACACAGCAATTTCACCGTTCGCACTCGGAACAAGCCAGCCCCCGACAGAATCAATCGTTGCGGCTCTCGAAGGCTCAGAATATGACACAGGCATTAAGATTGACGCACTCATGCCAATAACAATGCACTTCAAGAAGCTCCGCGAAAAGTACAAGGACTTATTGCCCGAAATCGCCGGAGTCGACATCAACATTCTTCGTTACCAGATCCCCGGCGGAATGTACTCCAACATGGTCAACCAGCTGCGCGAAATGAACGCTCTCGACAAACTCGAAGCAGTGCTCAATGAAGTACCTGTTGTCCGCAAGGCTATGGGCTATCCTCCGCTCGTTACTCCGTCTTCACAGATGGTAGGAACTCAGGCAACCGTGAACGTTCTGCGAGGACGCTGGAAGAGTTTCCCCAAAGAAATAAAGCAGTACTTCTTAGGGTACTACGGACAGCCTCCAGCACCGATGGACCCGGAAGTTCAGAAGATGGCGATCGGCAACGAGACACCAATAACCTGCAGGCCCGGCGAGAAAATCGCTCCCGAAATGGAGCAGGCACGCGAGGACTGCAAGCC
>JAFSLR010000118.1 GCA_017448375.1 Synergistaceae bacterium
AATCAATGGGACATCGACAAAGAAGAGTTCATGGAGCGCATAACAGAGTCAACAAAAGCTACTGTCGACCATTTCGGGCAGAATATCGCGTACATTAACGTACTCCGTAACATGTCAGTATCATGCGACTGCGAAGGAGTAGCCGCTGCCCCTGTTGTAACTCCTAATATCGGCATACTTGCATCGCTTGACATTCTTGCGGTTGACTCTGCGTCTGTCGATTTGGTTTACGCGCTCCCAGAAAATTTCCATCATGATTTGGTCGAAAGAATCGAATCACGTCATGGCCACCGCCAGCTCTCATACATGAAAGAATTAGGCATGGGGAATGACAGGTACGTAATGATTGACACGGACAACGGCGACACAAGGATTTACCCTTCAGACGCTGTGAAAGGAGTCAAGCCCTTCGAGGGTTAATTAATGCTCGGAGCAGTTGTAGGGGACATAATCGGAAGCGCGTATGAGCATGAGGGCATAAAGACTACGGATTTTCCGCTGTTCTCTGAGAAATCGCACTTCACCGATGATACTGTGATGACTCTTGCGGCGGCTCGTTCGCTTATGTTCTGCATGAGGACTCGAAAAGACCCCGTAACTGAGGAAAGATTTTCGCGTTCATTCACCTGGACAATGCGCAGCATGGGCAGACAGTTTCCCGACGCAGGATACGGGCGTGGCTTCAGGGCGTGGCTTCAGTCAAAAGAGCCTCACCCCTATCAGAGCTGGGGAAATGCCTCAGCAATGAGAGTCTCGCCAATATCTTGGGCGTTCGATGATTTGGAGACTGTCGAGAGGTTCGCGGAGATTACAGCCCTTCCGACCCACGATCACCCCGAAGGCATTAAAGGAGCATGTTCGGTGGCAGGGGCAGTGTTCTTGGCGAGGACAGGACACAGCAAGGACGAAATAAGAGCATACATTACGGGGAAATACGGCTATGATTTGTCGCGGAGTATTGACGAGATTCGCCCCGAATACAAATACTGTTCATCATGCCCCGGCTCATTGCCTGAAGCGTTTACGGCGTTCCTTGAGGGTGAGAATTTCGAGGACGTTATACGAAAAGCGGTCTCACTCGGCGGGGACGCTGACACTTTATCGGCAATATCGGGCTCAATCGCAGAACCTTTTTTCGGAATCCCTGCACTGACTCAGGTAGAAGCGTTTGAAAAGTTAAACCATAATTTGAAGTACATAGTCTGCAAGTGGGAACAATGGAGGAATTGAGAAAATGTTAGGAGCTATTGTAGGCGATATTGTAGGAAGCCCGTACGAGTTTGACAGGAGACGGGACGAAGCGCACGGCATGAAATTTCCACTTGTGCTTGAAGGAGTATCACATTTCACTGATGATACAGTTTTGACTCTTGCGGTTGCTGAGGCTTTGATGAATACGATTCCCAAGAGAGGCGGAAAATCTGATGAAGGTAAATTCCGTGAGGCCGTTAAGAAATCAATGCGTGAATTTGCCCGGCGTTATCCTTATGCGGGTTACGGGATAAGGTTTGTTTACTGGCTTGAGAACGATAAGCCTAAGCCTTACGGGAGTTTCGGGAACGGATCGGCCATGAGAGTTTCGCCGGTAGCGTGGGCGTTTGATGACTTGGAGAGTGTGGAGCGTTTTGCGGAAATAAGCGCGGAAGTTTCACACAATCACCCCGAAGGCATAAAGGGAGCTCAGGCTACAGCGTCAGCAATTTTCATGGCTCGGACGGGGGTCGGAAAGCCCGAAATTAAATCGTACATTACGGAGCGTTACGGGTATGATTTGACGAGGACACTTGATGAGATAAGGCCGTATTACACTCATGTTGAGACGTGCCAGGAGACTGTGCCGGAAGCTATTACGGCGTTTCTTGAGGGGAATAACTTTGAGGACGTTACGAGGAAGGCTGTATCTTTGAGCGGGGACAGTGATACTCTTGCGGCGATTTCGTGTTCGATTGCTGAGGGGATGTACGGTATCCCGGAAGATATTAATGATATGATGCTGCCATTGCTTGATGATTTTCTGACGGATAAATTATTGAAGTGGGAATTGTGGCGCGCTTAGCGTGAAAATTTGAGGGAGACTGTTTTTTCGACGGCCTCCCTTTTTTGCTGAAATAGTAAGGTTATTGACTTTCTGACTCCTTTATGTATTTTCCGAAAACTTCGCGGATATTTAGTACTGATGACATAATCCACTCAAATTGAATCGGCCATGATGATTTGTCGCTTATGAGGGCGGGAGATTTCTTTGTGCGTATACGGTTACCATTTTTGCCTGAGAGTTCGAGCCAGTCGAAATTCATTCCGCATTCCGACTCTATGTCGTCTTTTCGTGTGAATAGGTATGAGAATAATTCTTTGTCCGAAATGTTGAGTCCGGCTTCTATGTCATCGCGTGTTTTTGCTATGATGATGCTTACGCCTGTTCTGCCTGTCCCGAAAACAACGCCGTAATTTGATGATGTCTGCCACCGTCTGTAACTTGCTGCGAATTTGGGGTTACTTCCGCCGTCAAAAGCGTAATCCTGAAACGCATTCCAGTAATCAAAGCGTAATTTCTCGATATTAGTTGCGTCCTCTGAAATTTTGCGGACTTCTTTAGCCCAGTTGTTCGGGCGTGAAATTACCTCGAATTTAACGGCGGGTTCAGAGTTCCCGATACGGAATAATTTTATCTCGCAAAGAAATATTCCTGTATTGTTTCCTGTGCGTGAATTGAGCCATTCAACGGCGGCTTTATGCTCATCGCTTGCATGACGAACGATCCAGATTATGACATCGGCATTTTTCCCTGCGGCTAATGTGATGAGTCTTCCGAGTCCAGAGTCTTCGGTCTGAGTGAAATTGTTGATGATAATGATTCGGCGTTGAGTTCCTGATTCTGAGGCTAGAATGTCCGCATGATATTTCCCTATTGGGGATTGAGTTTCTTCTGCTGACATTTCGAGTCCGGCTGCCTCTGAAAGAATGTTAATGTTCTCTTCTTTTGCTAGCCATTCGGTGAAATCTTTTGCGCCGTTCTGCCATACTGCGCGGAGGTCTGTAATTTCTTCAAGCCTTCCTAGTGCTGCCATAATTTAGCATTCCCCGTTTCGATGATAATTCATGAGTGATATTAACGCACAGAGATGATAAAAAAAGAGGTTTCGTGTTGTATATGGGGATTGTGATTTTGTACATCGCTTACCCAGTCACTGTCAATGTCATCTACAACTATAAAGACGCTCGTTAATATTGACAACAAGTACGGGCTTCCTCCTAATCTCTATCGAGGTAATACCGTTTGAGTTATGCGGTTGTCCGGCATACTTTCTGTATATAGATAAAGCAGAAGCATCCAGTATAAGACTTCATTATGAGTACTGTAAAATATGACAGCACTCATGAAGGGAATATAAAAACATAATTCGATAAAATTCCTGTTCTTCCAATTACCTACCAATATCCGATAAAGAAACCAAATGTAAATAATAAACATAATTATGGAAAACTCCAGAAAAATCTGAATGTGGCTTGAATGAGCCGGTATTGCTCCTCTGCTGCCAGAATGTACTGCTTGCATGTAAGATTTGATCTCTGTGTATCGGAACAAATCACCGAAATTTCCCGGTCCTGTACCTAGTATGAGATTAAATATATTATCAAATTTCATTTGTAACGAAGCAGATATTAAATCTAAATGATCTTTCGTTGAACCTGTCGCACTATCTGTAGTAAGTCTGTTATATACATAGAAAAAGCTAGAAGCATAGTACATTACTAATACAATAATTACTATAAGAAGTAAGTTATATATCGCACTTTTTAAGTTCTTTATTTTGAATGAATACTTAAAAAGTATAAATAAGTAAAACGGAATAAAAGGAACGACCAGACGGGAAGCTGTCAT
>JAFSLR010000011.1 GCA_017448375.1 Synergistaceae bacterium
CACTGAGACCCTTAACCCCGAAGAAGCTCAGCTGATTTTGCCCGGCGTTAATGAGTTCCGCGTTGAAGTCCCGAAAAATTCACGCGAAGACGATAACCAGAAAGAATATAGCGGTCAGCTCCCATCTGGCTTATACATCTGCATTGGTCGGGGGATTCAGCACGATGACGGCGACTCTAAAAGGAGGATTGAGAGTGTTATATCATTGCCGTAAACGGGGCTTCGTCCTCGTTAGCGTTTTAATGTTGGGCGTACTTTTGATTTCTTGCGCCACTGTTTTTTCATGGTTCGTAAGAATGCAGGTTCGCGGAGTTTTCCGTGAGATTGACGGGTTATCACGTAGGACTATGGCTAATGTCTTGACGAACTCCATAATGATGCTTATTACGGAGATCACGAAGAACACTAATTACGACAGCCCGAATCAAAGCTGGTACAAGCCCTATATACTGAACATTCCAGACATGGGGATTTGGGCAATCCATATAACACCGTTGGACGACAAAATCCCGTTGAGAAATCTTTTTCTCCCTGACGGTAACACTATACGCCGTGAATTTTCTGATGTCTGGCACGAAATGTGGAATAACCTCAATCACCGTGAATTAGAGCTTTTGACACTCGACTTCATGGACAAAAACGCCCGTCCCCGTGTCGGAAGCCGTGAGGAGAAATCTTACGTCAACCGAACTCTATACGATATATCGGAGTTATTGATGTTGAGCAAGGATATAAACACCGATATAATATACGGTTCAGGGGGCGAACTTGGTTTGTCGGATTACTGTACTGTTTACAGCGACGGCAAAATCAACCTCAATGTAGCACCTGTTCACGTCATGGAATTATTGCCCGGACTCGATGTAGGGGGTACGGCTCAAAGCATAGAGGAATACAGGCAGGATAATGCTATCGAAAATATGCGGGACTTGCAGAAAATTCCAGGTATAAGCGCGAGAACTACGACACGTTTAACCAACATAGTAGCATTCAAGAGCCGTTACTTTAACATAAAACTCGAATACATGACCGATAATGAACAGACAGGCTCATACACAATAATATTTGACAGGACATCACAAAAGATAGTGAGGTGGGACGAAATATGAACATAAAGGAAATTTTCTCGGTGAAGTCCGTAACTCATCATAGGGATTACGGTAACGCTGAGTTCATGCGCGTAATCGAGGAAGAAATTACACAGCGTAATGAAATGGGAGTTGAAGAGAAATTCAAACAACGAACATTAAAACTCGTAAAGTCGGGTAACGAAAAGAATATCATCACCTTATCACCCATGAAATCATTATCGCTTGAGGATTTCGAGTACCCTTTCCAGAATACAGCTAAGATACGCGATGCACTGCGCCTTCAGGTAATGCCATATTCAGCAGCCGGAGATGTTGAGATATTCCCCGTAATGCTGAAGAAATCCGGCCGAAATTCAAGCGGGATTGTATGGTACGTTTCCCCCGATGAGTTAGACATTTCCTCAAAGAATGCGGGTAAAATCTGGCCTTCACCATTGCCGTTCGTTTCGGGCCTTAAGGATTACGGCGGTAACGGTGCGACAATATGGGTTGACGAGGAGAATATATGCGCTCTCTTGTGGCAGTCATATCACCCTATAATGTACCGATGGAGGAAGTTCACGCCGGACGGTGAAGCACAGATTACGGCATGGCTTGACCGTTACTGTGAGGTTCGCGGGCTTGTACGCGGGGGAGATTTCGTCGTGAAAGCGTCAGGGGGTTACGAGGCGGACGAAGATTTCTCCGACATCGTAAGCGAGAGCGTGAATCTCTGTTCGTGGATTGCGGACGTAAATTTGTCGCGGAAAGTCCTTGAGGGTGCGCGCGATTTGGAGCGTACTGTAAGGATTTCGGCAAAAATCGCGTTATGGCTTGTTGTTTCGGGGGCTATATTCCTTGCTTCCGAGTTCATCGACTATCATCAAACGCATAGTCAGGTACTCTCATTCCGTGAACGAAGCGAGAAATTTTACCGTGAAACCTTTGACCCCGAACGTACAGGACGTATATCTAACCCCGTAACTTTAGCGCGCGACAAGATAGCCTCACTCACGGGAAAAGGCGAGGAAGGACACCCCTTAGATGATGTTCTTGCTGATTTGGGGGATATTTTCGGCGATTTCGTGGGAAGCAACATGACGATAGATATTATCAGGTATAATTCTGACGGTATAGACTTCACCGGAACAGCTCCAGACATGACAACGGTATTAAATTTCCGGCGTTCTTGGGAGGACAAAGCGAATTTGGTACAGGTTGATAACACGCAATTTGTTTCGGGAATAGGGTATAGGTTTGACATTCGCATAAGGTGGTAGAGAAATGGCACTAACTTTTGACGGAATAATATCCAGTGCGCGGACTGTCCTGCGCGGTGAGACTGCGGGATCAGCGAAACTTGTCGCATCAATCTTAATGTTACTGATAATACTTCTGGGGATATGGACTGTAAACGCCTGGAACGTTCAGGAACATACTAACCTTAATTCACAGCAAGGAAGATTTCACACATTGCTTCTTCTTGCTGACGAATACAAGTCATTGAATCCTTCGTCATCTTCACAGCCTCAAGGTAATGTTGATGTTGCTGCTGTATTTGCGCAGGTCTCGGAGAACATGTCATTAGGAAGCCGAGTGAACCGAATAACGCCGGACGGTAATAATCAGTCGGTCGAGATTAACAGGCTTTACGCAGAGGAGTTAGCAGACTTGCAGAAACAATTAGCGTCAAGGGGAGTTCGGTTTATAGCTGCTGAAATAAGAGCATTGCCGGCGGGGAAGGACAGACTTTTCACAATATCGGCTATAATAGGGCCGTTTAACTCATAAGACGATGAAACGTACATTACTTACTGTAACTAAGATAATATTTTTCACAGCAGCATTTTTCTTCGCACTGTATATATTTCTTCCGTGGCGTGAAGCCGGAAAATTTGCGATCTCAACAGCTCAAACTCAGCTCCAGAAGCGCGGAATGCGTTTGAATTACTCTGATGTATCGGGTGAAGAGGACGGATTTACGGTGCATAATCTCACAGTTTCGGGAATGTCAGACATATCACTATCATCAATCACAATAAAGCCTCAGATATTGACGAGTATATTAACGTTGTCGCCAGTATGCCGGATAACCTTCAAGGGAGCGAGCGTGAGATTAGGATTTTCGATGGGATTTGGGGACGGAGGATTTTTGCTTACGGCCGGAAATGAGATAGTGCTTGAGGATTTGCACACGAACGGGGATTTCTCGCTTGACGGCTACATCACTATAGACACCTCGAACATGAAGATAGGCCGTGCCGAAGCGAAGCTGAAAGTGCCCGAAGAGTTTTCGCAGAACATGAACATGATACGGAACTTTCTGCCTATAGTGCAGGAAGGCGGAACGTGGTATATCAGGAGGAAGTGAACGTAATGTCAATGCGCGGAATAATATCGAGAATGAGACCGCACAAATCATCAGATGATGAAAGCGGAGGGAAGCTATACGGATTATTTTTGCTGATACTGCCTATAATCATGGGATTTTCATTAGGGAGATTAGCAGATTTGGGATTGGGATATGTTCTTGATGAATTTTCGGGGAATAACGGTGAAAGCAATTCAGCAGTAACGGGAACGCATAGAGAATCAAATTCATCAAATGAGCGGCGCGGATTAGAGAGTTTTCTTGCGTCGAACCCCTTCAAAGTAACCCCTCAAAAGACCGACACTCCGCCCCCCGAACCCGTTAAACCCCAAGCCGAACCCCCTAAAGAACCCGACACAACGTTAGATGAGATAATCTTGCGGGGAACTTTGCCGGGTATAGGAGCGTGGATAGAGGTAAAGAATGAGCTTAAACTTCTTCTTGTCGGGAAGAATATCGACCAGTACAAACTGATAGCAGTAAGTTATAGTGATGTTATGTTCCGTAAGGGTGAAGAATCCCCCGTCAAGAAATACATAACTTACGGCCCAACGGAAGCAGTGAAGAAGGCCGAAGCACCTAAACAGCCCGCGCCTACACCTTCAAAGCCCGCCCCAACTCCCCCTAAGCAGGGAAATATAGTGGCAGCAGTCCCGGGAGCGCAGGAAGGTCAAATCCCCGGTGAACTCGTAAGCAATCTCGTACAGAATCCCTTTGATGAACTCAAGCGTATACGTATACGGCCTAATGAATCTGCCGGAGGTCTTGAAGTCCAGTGGATACAGAATGACAGCCTCTTAAAGCGTTTAGGGGTACAGCGCGGTGATGTAATACGCTCGGTGAACGGTATACCTTTCACGAACATGGGAGATATAGCTAACTCGATAAGCTCATTGATGACGAGTGAGAGATTTGACGTTGAAGTAACGCGCGGTGGACAGAATACTGCTTTGCGTTACGTGGTGAAATAAGGAGGCTACATGATGAGAAAGATAGCATTAACGCTGCTGGTAATTTCGGCATTAAGCATGAGTTTGTACGCAACGGGAAGGCCAGTACAGCCTATAGAGCGTGAACTTATCGAAGCCGGCCATGAGATGAGGCGATCTGGAATTGTACAGTTCAACTTTAAGGATATGGACGTTGAGAAATTTTTGCTTTTCATGTCGGAATTGTTGCAGGAAAACTTCATCATTCAACCCGGCCTCAATCAGAAAGTAACAATAATCTCATCTCACCCAGTAACGATTGAGGAAGCCCGGCGAATGATGATAACAGCACTTGATGTCGTGGGAATAACGGTGCAGAAAACAGATGAGAGTCTTGTTGTCCGTGAGAAATCCTCTCCGAGCTGGGCTCAGCTTCCCGCCAACCCCGTACCGCAGTCGAGGAAACCCGCCAGATCTCCTGTAGCCTCAAAGGATATTGCTGTGTACGATGATGTTCCTTTGGAGGTAATCGAGAGATTCATATCGAGGCCGCTTGAGGAATCTTTGAGGGTAAGGGCGCGTTATGACACTCGGAAGGGCGGACTTGAAGTACAGTGGATACAGAATCAAAGTCTCTTGAGGCGTTTGGGGGTAAGGCGCGGTGATGTCATAAAGTCTGTGAACGGTACGGAGTTTGCAACTCTCAATGATATAGATGTGATAATCCAGTCTATAATCAGCCGCAAAAGTTTTGACATAACGCTTCTTAGAGGTAAAGAAACAGTCAGCCTTAAACATTCAATCCGCCGTGCAAGCCCCGATATTGTCCCAGTCCCCGAACCCGTAAAGCCTGAAGCATGAAACATAGAGGATTTACCCTAATGGAAGTGCTTGTTGCAACGGCTGTAGCTGGCCTCGTAATAACTGCCGGCTTCCGTCTCATTGCAATGTCATACCGTCTCTTAGGGGAAATACAGGGCGAACGCGATTTGATTTCGGCGGCTCAGGAAGTGTGGCTGCGTTTCAGGGTTGACGAGGACATGCCGTCAAGCGGGAACGATGACAAAAAGGGTTATTCATGGAGCACGGAAGATATGTCAGTGCCCGTAGATAGTTACGAGCTTAAATACAGGAAAGTAACAATCAAAATCGGAGACGGACGGAGCACAGTAATATATGTGGCAAAATGAAATTCTGATAAAATACCCTCGTGAAATAACTTGCTTTTGATGAACGGGAGATGTTCAAATATTGGACTTGAGGAAAATTACATTTATATTAACGTCAATGATATTGATAACGTCTGGGGCTTACGGCGCAACTAGGCGTGCACAGCCAACGAATACTCAGCCTCCAGCGGGCGCAGGAGCGGAAATGAGCGGGGAACAGGAAAACGAGCTAATGGAAGCAGCGAAGGAAATGAGGCGTTCGGGATTAGTTCAGTTTAACTTCAAGGATATGGATTTAGTGAGATTTATGCGTTTCATGTCTGAAGTATTGCGTGAGAATTTTATAGTTCCTCCCAATATCAACAGCAAGATAACCATAATATCACCGCACCCCGTAACAATCCGTGAAAGCCGAGAAATAATGCTTTCAACGCTCCAGATGTACAACTTATCCCTCCAGAACATGGGAAGCTATTCGATAGTGCGTCAGGGCGGTAACAGTCCTTCACCTAATGTATATCGCGGTCGTTCAGGGCCTGACTTCGGGGAAGAAACAGTAACATACATAGTGCCGATAGATTATGTTACTCTTGAAAGCATTGTACCGGCAATCCAGCAGACATTCGGACAGGCCTTAATCGTTCTCCCAGTCGGTAACGG
>JAFSLR010000119.1 GCA_017448375.1 Synergistaceae bacterium
CAGTTAAGGCAGATATTCTTGTTATGGACGAGCCTACAGCATCATTAACCGACAAAGAAACGGAAGTACTTTTTGAGACGATGAGGCAGCTTAAAGCTGAGGGAATCGGAATAATCTACATCTCACACAGAATGAGCGAGCTTTTTGTGATTACCGACAGGGTTACGATTATGCGCGACGGGCAGTATGTCGGAACGGTCAACACCCGCGAGACCACAAACGACCAGTTAATAGCGATGATGGTCGGACGTGAATTGACACAGCTCTACTTCAAGGACGAAGTTACGCCCGGAAAAGTTGTTATTGAGGTTAAAGACTTGGTGTCGCCTCCGTTCGTCAACGGCGTATCATTCGCGGTTCGTGAGGGTGAAATTGTCGGTATGTCGGGGCTTGTCGGGGCTGGAAGGTCTGAGACTGCACACTGCATTTTCGGAATTGATGACAGGTACACGGGTCAGATTCTCATTGACGGAAAGCCGGTACATATCCGCTCGGTTCGTCAGGCAATGAACAACGGAATCGCAATGGTCCCAGAAAACCGCAAGGAAGAAGGATTAGTGCTGATTAACTCCGTCGGCTACAACCTTACATTGACGGTCTTGCATGAAATCTTCAGGGGACGGCCTCTCGGAAATCTCGCAAGAGAAACTGAGACAATAACGCGCTACATTAAGGAACTCGCAATAAAAACACCTTCACCCGATCAGCTCGCGGAAAATCTTTCGGGCGGAAACCAGCAGAAGATTGTTATTGCGAAATGGCTTGCAACACGTCCTAAACTCTTGATACTCGATGAGCCTACAAGGGGAGTCGATGTCGGCGCAAGAGCGGAAATTTACGGCTTCATGAATGAGCTTGCAAAACAGGGAGTCGCAATCCTCATGATAAGCTCCGATTTGCCGGAAGTAATCAACATGTCAGACCGTGTATTAGTCATGCACGAAGGAAGAGTTACAGCCAATCTCAGCAAAAATGAATTGAGCCAGGAAACAATCATGCTTTACGCAACAGGAACAGGAGGAACAAGGAATGTCGCTTGATGCAGCACCGAAAGCACAGAACGGATTTGTGCGTTACTTCAAAGAAAATATGGGTACACTTATCGGACTCCTCGCAATGTGCCTAATACTTTCATTCACAACAAACGGAGTATTTTACTCACAGCGAAACTTAGTGAACGTATTGCGTCAGGTGTCATCAAATGCCTGTCTTGCGTTCGGAATGACATTCGCAATCATAACGGGCGGAATTGACCTTTCAGTCGGCTCAATCCTCGCATTATCGGGAACTTTGAGCGCAGGGTTCATCGCTCACAACAACATGCCGGTAGCACAGGCCGTAATAATTGCTATCGTAATCGGAACGGCATTAGGACTCTTCAACGGTGTAGTAATCGCAAAGACAACAATTCCTCCGTTCATCGTAACGCTTGCGATGATGCAGATTGCGAGGGGAGCGGCCTACATTTACTCGAACGGCCAGCCTATTCGCGCAATGTTCCCCGACTACCAGATAATCGGAACGGGCTATCTTGGGCCCATACCTTACCCCGTAATCTACATGGTTGTGTTCCTGATTGCGTGCGTTGTTCTGTTGAGCAAGACGAGATTCGGCCGTCATGTTTACGCGGTCGGAGGTAACGATAAGGCTGCAATATTCTCCGGCGTTAACGTTGCGCGCACAAAGATGATGGTCTACACAATGAGCGGATTCTTGGCGGCGTTCACGGGCGTTGTGCTCTGCGCGAGAATGGCTTCGGGTCAGCCCACAGCAGGACAGAGCTTCGAGATGGACGCAATCGCGGCGACAGTATTGGGCGGTACGTCAATGTCGGGCGGAGTCGGTAAAATCGGCTCAACAATGATCGGCGTACTCATAATCGGAGTCCTGAATAACGGATTGAACCTTCTCGGATTAAATTCCTTCTGGCAGCAAATCGCAAAAGGTATAGTGATACTGCTTGCGGTTTATGTTGACATGCTCAAAAAGCGCAGGAAGTAATTACAGGAACAAGGATAAGGGGTAAGGGTTAAGCCTTTACTCCTATTTTTTTACGGGAGGAGATTTTGAGATGAGGAAAATTTTTGTTGAATTTGTGATTGTGATTGCGGTTTGTGTTTCGTCAGCGTCATTTGGGGCTGCTCTCAGTCCGTCAGCAAACTTGAACTTCAACGAGTCCGTTAATCATGACATTGCCGGAAATGAATGGACAGTTTTCGGAGACCCTGTGCTTTCGTCAAAAGAATATGTTACGGGCGGGAAGTCATTATTTCTTGACGGAGAGTCGTATCTTCAGGCAAAAAATCAGGAAGCCTTCAATTTTCCCGGCGAGTTCACATTAACGGCGTGGGTATATCCGCTCGAATGGGTAACGGACTCATACGGCGGTGAAACATTCGCGGTTTTCAGCAGGTGGCTTCACGGTGTGAGTACGCTGTATCTTTTCAACATTGACAACGGCAAATTAACGTTCTATTCTGATTTCGCGGGTACTGTGTCGGTTACAGGGAAGACAGAAATTCCCCTCAAGAAATGGACTCACATAGCAGTAACGAGAGACTCAGAAAAGGTTGTGCGCTTGTTCGTGAACGGGAAACTTGACGGCGAGAAAAGGATTACGCAGAAATTCACGAGCGATGATTACCCGATGACAATAGGCGCGTCATCAAATGCAATGCGTAAATCTGTCGGGTATATTGATGACTGGTGCGTGTACAAATCGTGCCTTTACACGGGAGATTTTAATGTGCCGGAACGTTCGCAGGGTTCGGGACGTGAAAATTCTGACGGGATTCAAGGTGCGGAAGAAAATATTGACGGCTTTGAATGCAAATGCGGGTGCAAAAATTCTCCAGCTGACGAGATAAGGAAGTTCAAGGGATTGCTGAATGACGGAATAATAACGCAGGAAGAATTTGACGCAGTAAAGAAAAAACTTCTCGGACTGTAAAAGAAAAATCCCCTAATGAAAATGCGTTTGAGTGCGTAAAAAAAATCCCCCTGCCATCTTACGACAAGGGGAAAATTTTGTTCTGCGTGAAAAAATTTACTCCGTGAAAACTGTCTGCTCTGTTATTTCTGTCTGCAACGCCTTCAAAGCCCGTTCAACGAGTCTCCGCCGTAATGCTTTCTCCTCTTGAGGAGTCTTTGAGGGGTCTCCGAGCGGATGAGGTATTGCGATTGTCGGTACGATTCTGTTTGCGCCCACAGTCTGCGAGATCGGGACTATCGTACACATATGGACGACGGGAAGTTTGCGCTCAATCTCTTTAACCATCGTTGCCCCGCAACGTGTGCAAGTTCCTCAAGTCGAGGTGAGGATTACCGCCGTAACTCCGTCAGCGACAAGACGGTTAGCGATTTCCGCGCCGAATCTCTTTGCGTTTGCGACAGCCGTACCATTCCCGACAGTCGTATAGAATTTCCCGTGAAGTTTGCCGATTGCGCCTTCGCGTTCAAGGTCTCTCATAACGTCAACGGGAAGTACTCTGTCAGCGTCCTGATCCGCGTAAGTAGCGTCATAACCTCCGTGAGCCGTGCAATATTTCTCCGCCGTAAGGTCATTCACTCCGTCAATGTCATACTCTCCGAACTTGCTTGCGCTTGAGGCTTCTATGTGGTCGGGGTTACCTTTGGGGCAGATTCCGCCGGACGTAACGAGGGCTATTACTGCGTGCTTAATGTCCTTCACTGCTGGCTGAGGGGGTACGCGGTCAAAGACTGGCATTTTGTACTCAGTCTCGAAAGTTTCGCCCTTCATTTTCGCCACGAACATATCAACGCACCTTTCAGCCGCTAATTTCTCGTAGAAAATGTTACGGCGTATTCCCCGCTCAATGTAGCCTTCCTCTGAAGGTTTGCCGACTGCCTCGCCTTTAAGGAGTTTGAGCG
>JAFSLR010000120.1 GCA_017448375.1 Synergistaceae bacterium
ACCCATCGCACTAAATCCTGTTCCATCGTGTGCATTCCGAAACTCATTCCCGTAAGCATTGCATTCCGTATACTGCTTATCTTCCCTTCACGAATGCTGGCGCGTATTGCGGGTGTCGTAATCATAATTTCGGTTGCGCATATACGTCCCTTTACATCATCGCGTGGAATGAGCTGCTGAGAGCAAATCCCGATAAGAGTATAAGCGAGCTGAAGACGGATTTGATTCTGCTGGTGAGGCGGGAAAACGTCAACAATACGTTCGATTGACTGTGAAGCGTCCTGAGTGTGAAGAGTCCCGAAGACAAGGTGTCCTGTTTCAGCCGAAGTTATAGCCGCTCCGATTGTCTCAAGGTCTCTCATTTCGCCTATCATGATAACGTCCGGGTCCTGTCTGAGGACGTGCCGTATACCTGTCGCAAAAGTCTCTGTGTCGTGTCCTATTTCGCGCTGATGAATTACTGACATTGCCGGGGTGTGAACGTACTCGATTGGGTCTTCAATGGTTACGATGTGAGTTTTGCGTTTGTGATTGATTTCGCTGATTATTGCTGCTAGGGTTGAACTTTTTCCGTGTCCTGTAGGGCCTGTTGCGAGGAATAAGCCGCGATGTTTCTGGGATATTGATTTGAGGATTGGAGGAAGTCCGAGCTCATCGAGAGTGCGAATGTTTGACGGAACGAGACGGAATGTCAATGAGACTCCGTTCATCTCCCTGTAAGCACTGCCCCTGAATCTTTGAGTCCCGAAAGTGAACGCGAAATCAAGGTCTCCAGTGTCGGCGAATCGCTGATACTGTTTGTCGTTTAGAATCTCGCGGATAAATTTTTCGAGGTCGTTTTTTAAGAATACTGAGGACGACTCGATGTAATTCAATTCACCGTGAACCCTCAATGCAGGGAGGCAGCCTGAGCTTAAATGAATATCGCTTGCCCCGTCTTTGATTGCGAGTCTGATTAGCTCTTTGAGACCCTGATTGCTGAACTGCTGGCCGCCGGACTGAGTGCCGGAAATATTGCTCAAGCTCACGTACTGTCCGCCGGAAATGTCGACCGTACTCACGAACTGGCCGCCGGAAATATCGCCCGTTAGCTCTCCGCTGTTAGTGAGACTGTTCATTAAATTCTTCAGGGCCTCGTTGTTATATTGTTGCACTTAATATCTCCTCCATTGATGTATATCCTGCGAGTGCCGCGTTAATTCCGGCCTTCCTTAACGTTTTCATTCCGTCTTCAATGGCCGCTGTTCTCAGCTCCATAGCATCAGCACCCTTGATTATCATTTCGCGGAGATGGTCATTGAGCATCATAATCTCATATATTCCTCTTCTGCCCCTGTAACCGTGTCGGCAATTCTGGCAGCCCACAGGCTTGAACGCAGTACTCCCCGAAGGAACGCCGAGCTTTTCGCACATTACATCGTCCATTTCGTATTCCTGCTTGCAGCGGGGACATAAGCACCTCACGAGCCTTTGAGCAACGACTCCCGTTAATGAGGCCGCAAGAAGGAAAGGTGCGACTCCCATGTCAATCATACGTATAGCCGCGCTTGGTGCGTCATTCGTGTGAAGTGATGACAAAACGAAATGCCCCGTTAATGCCGAACGTATAGCGATCTGTGCTGTAGGAGTGTCTCGAATCTCTCCGATCATTATCTTGTCGGGGTCTTGACGGAGGATTGAGCGTAACGCGCTGTCGAAAGTTAATCCGGCTTTTTCGTTTACGTTGACCTGATTTATTCCGGGAATGTAAAACTCTACGGGGTCTTCAACTGTTATGATGTTAATATCGGGGTGGCTGATTCGTTTCAGCATTGAGTATAGAGTTGTTGATTTCCCCGAACCTGTAGGGCCTGTAGCGAGCATCATACCCCAAGGGGTTTCGCAGAAGTCGTTGATGTATTTCATGTCATCTTCTTCGAGTCCTAACTGTTCGAGCTCAACGAATGAATTATCGCGGTCAAGGATTCTGAGGACGACTTTTTCACCGCTCATTGTTGGGAGTGAGCTTACGCGCAAATCTATGTGCCTTCCGTCAATAATCGTGAGTATTCGGCCGTCCTGGGGCTTGCGTTTTTCGGCGATGTCCATTCCGGCCATGATTTTAATACGTGATATGACTGCTGGCTGAACGACTGCGGGGTACTGGTTATGTATGTATAATGCTCCGTCAACCCTGAATCTAATTCGGCTCATCTGTTCGTAAGCCTCGAAGTGAATATCTGACGCGCCCTCCATTACTGCCTGTTGAATCGCGTTGTTCACGAGTTCGATTAACGGAGCGTCATCGGTGCTCATTGTTGAGGTTGTAGCTGATAGCGGTGTATAAACGTCGCCGACTTCCATTGTGTCGGTCAATGCTCCTGCGAGGTTTGCGCTGAAGTCGTACATTCTCTGAAGGTTGCGTGAAATGTCGTCTTCGCCTGACGTGGCTATTCTGAGGTCGTGGCCTGTGAGCATTTTGATTTCGTCCTGCGCCGGAAGGTCTAAAGGATCAGACATCGTAACAAGAAGCGTATCATCATCATCAAGTTTAAGCGGAATGAGCTGGAGTCTTTCTGCTACGTTTCGTGGAATCATTTTTATTGCCGCGTCCTGTGCCTGATAACGGTCTAACTGTATGAACTGTAATTCGAGCTGAACGGCTAAAGTCTCTGCTACCTGAGTAGGAGTCAAAGCACCGAGCGAGACAAGGATTTCACCGAGACGCTTATCGGAATTTTTCTGAAGCATTAAGGCTTTGTCGAGTGAATCCTGGCTCACCAAGTCGTATTCTCTCAGAATTTCGCCGAATCTTTTGCGCTGTGAGAAAAATATATCCTGCAAAATACTTCCTCCTTTTTTCTATGTTACACGCCGTAAAGTATAATAAGCATGTTTTAATTATGAGTTAATATTATACAATCTAAAAAAAATTTGGAGGGACGATTCAAAAATGGCCGCGATAATTGCACCGAGAGGAACAAGAGATATTTTACCCGCAGAGTCGTGGAAATGGTCTTACATCATTAATACAGCTTCAAAGGCAATGAGTGATTTCGGCTTCCGTGAGATTCATCTGCCTATATTTGAGCATACCGAATTATTTTCACGCGGAGTCGGTGAGACAACAGATATTGTAGAAAAGGAAATGTACACGTTCAATGACAGGGGCGGAAGGAGCATAACATTACGGCCTGAAGCTACAGCCGGAGTCATGAGAGCGGCAATCGAGAATAATCTCTGTGTTCAGGGAGCAAGCGCAAAGCTCTGGAACTGGGGGCCTATGTTCAGGCATGAGAGACCGCAGAAAGGACGTTACCGACAGTTCTACCAGATTGACGCGGAATGTCTCGGAATCGCCGGGCCAATGGCTGATGTTGAAGTTATAGCACTGAGCATTGAGATATTCAGGCGACTCGGACTCAGGAATCTTGAAGTCGTCATTAACTCCGTAGGCTGTGAAAAGTGCAGGCCGATTTACCGTCAAAAGCTCGTGGAATATTTCACCGCTCATATTGAGGAACTCTGCGGAACATGCAAGGACAGACTCAGCCGCAATCCCCTTCGTATTCTGGACTGCAAGAATGAGTCATGCGGACGTGTTGCGGACGGTGCGCCGGATATTTTCGACTCTTTGTGCGATGAATGCCGCGAACATTTTGCACAGGTAAGAGCGGGACTCGAAAGACTTGGCTTCACGTACGCAATCAACAAACGTCTCGTTAGGGGACTCGATTACTACACGAAAACAGCGTATGAGATTTTGTCCGGCGATTTGGGCGCGCAGAATGCTGTTGCGGGCGGAGGACGTTACGACAACTTGTCGCTGGCTGTAGGTGGCGGGAAGATTCCGGGCGTAGGATTTGCTTGCGGGCTTGACCGTGTTGCGCTGGTCATGGAAG
>JAFSLR010000012.1 GCA_017448375.1 Synergistaceae bacterium
AAGGTGCAGAGGCTGAATTCGGGTGCCATGTTGACCCTGCGTTACCTGCAGGCCATGACGGGATAAAGAACGGGGATTTCTACGCGGCTTCGGCAACGTGGAAAGTTACTGTAATCGGGAAATCCGCTCACGGTGCACAGCGCGATAAGGGTATCGACAGCATAGAAGTTGCAGCTCACATAGTCCCCGAAATACTGAAAATCCCCGGCGGAGTCGTCAGTGTCGGAATGTTCCGCGCTGGTACGGCGAATAACATTCTTGCGGGCAAAGCTGAAATGGCCGGGATAATCCGCACTTACGGACTCGCTAAGCGTTCGGCCATGTGCAAAGAGCTTGAGTCGGTCTGTGAGAATGTGTCAGCGAAATTCGGCGCAAAGTGTGAATGTGAGATAACAGACTCGTGCGTTGGAGTCGTCAACGACAACGACAATATTACAGCTTTGTGCGAAAAATCAGCGCGCGAGACTTTCGGCAATGAAAGAGTCGACATAATCTCAAAGCCTTTATTCATAAGCGAGGATTTCGGGAGTTACATTATCGCTAAGACTGGCTGCTTCTACCATATAGGCGCAGGGTGTGAATATCCGCTGCATTCCGATAAATTTCTCCCTGTGCCTGACGCTATAATCACGGCCTCAGCAATGCATTCATCATCAGCATACAATTACAACAAGACAGGAGACAACATTAATTGAGCAGAGTAATCACGGCAAAATTCGGAGGAACATCGCTTGCGGACGCTTCACAGATTCGCAAAGTCGCTGAAATCATCAAGTCAAACCCTGAACGCAAATATGTAGTAGCCTCAGCACCGGGCAAAAGATTTCCCGATGACATAAAGGTTACGGATTTGCTTTACAGCTGTTACTCGGAGTTTGCAAAGGGAAACGAGTATTCCGGCGTTCTTGCAAAAATCAAAGCGCGTTATTCCGACATAATATCGGAGTTAGGGATAACGTTCGATATTGGAGCTGAGATTGATACGATAGAATTTGAGCTGAAGAAATATCCACCTGCGGATTATCTTGCGAGTCGGGGCGAATATCTCAACTCTAAAATCATCGCTCAGTTTATGGGCTGGCCGTTTGTTGACGCGGCTGACGTGATATTTTTTGATGATACGGGGATTTTTGACGGCGCGAAAACTTATCCGGCACTCGGCGAAAAGCTCAAGGATTTACCCAACGCAATAATACCCGGCTTCTACGGCTCAACACCTGACGGGAGAATCAAAACATTCTCGCGCGGAGGAAGCGACATCACCGGATCAATCGTAGCGCGTTCGGTTAATGCTGACTTGTACGAGAACTGGACAGATGTATCAGGTATGCTCAGTGCTGACCCCCGAATCGTAGACCGTCCCAAACCTATAGACTACATCACCTACACCGAATTGCGCGAACTGTCGTATATGGGTGCGAGCGTATTGCATGAGGACGCAGTTTTCCCCGTGAGGAAGGCAGGAATCCCCGTAAACATTCGCAACACAAATTCACCCGATGACAACGGAACACTCATTGCCGCCTCAATGCCCAAAGACGTTAAGCGAAGCCCCGTAACAGGAATCGCAGGGCGCAAAGGTTTCACGAGCATTAGGGTTGAGAAATCGCAGATGAACGGCCAGACAGGATTCGGAGCGAGGCTGCTGTACATCTTTTCGCGGAACGGAGTACCCTTTGAGCATTGCCCGACAGGAATCGACACGATAAGCGTTGTCGTGAACGGCTCAATGTTTGACGCAAAGCGCGATGATATTTTGCGGGAAATAAAGAACGAATTATCGCCGGACTTCATCACGATTGAGAAGAATTTGGCGGTTATTGCTGTTGTCGGTGAAGGAATGGTCAGCGCAAGGGGTACGGCCGCAAAGATATTCGGTGCGCTTGCTGACTCAGGTGTGAATATCCGAATGATAGATCAGGGATCGGACGAGCTGAATATAATTATAGGTGTTGACGAGTCGGACTACGAGACCGCGATAAAGGCTTTATACACCGCGATGATACAGAAATAATCACAATGCCCCCTGAAATATTGGGGGTATTTTTTTATCTGCTAAAATTTTTCCATAAAATTACACAGGGAGGAAGCATTCATGAAAAGAAAATTTCTACTCGCTCTCATACTTATATTCACACTCACAATCACTAAATCTTACGCCTTAGACATTCGCGGAAACTATGACATCATCATAGCCGGAGCAGGTACGGGCGGAATCTCAGCGGCAATTCAAGCGGCCTCAATGGGTGCAAATGTCCTCGTTGTTGAGCCGTCATCAATGCTCGGAGGACAGGCAATCGCAGCGGGAGTCTCGAACATGGACGACCTTTCAACAGTCGCAAGCAGAAGCGGAATTTACGCCGACTTCATGAGCCGTGTTGAGGAATATTATTCGGCTCGCGGGAAATCTATCGGCACAAGCTATTGGGACCCCAGAAATTTAGCCTTTGAGCCTCACATAGGGCTGCGGATTCTTCAGGAAATGGCAAGAGGCGAAGAAGCACCCGACATTCTCTACAGATCGGAAATTATTGCTGTCGGAAAAGAAGAAGTAATCTCCGTAAGCGGCTCAAACGTAAGCGAAGCCCCCCGGATAAACAGCGTAATCATCAAAACGCCCGAAGGAATGAAGAATATAACCTGCAAAGTTCTCATTGACGCAACAGAATACGGCGACATTCTCCCCCTAGCAGGTGCTGAATACAGAGCCGGAAACTCAATCACACCCA